>NZ_JBHXSC010000004.1:0-186223 GCF_042716505.1 Streptomyces sp. NPDC058674 | reverse complement strand
ACACTGCAGCCTTGGTCGCCGAGGGGACCTGGGTGGTTCCCGGGGGCCTTGTCGCCCCCGGGAACGACAACGGCGTCCCCGGCGGGGCTTGGCCGCACCGGGGCCCTGGCCGCCCCCCGGGGGGGCCGGGCCCGCACGCCAGGGCCGCGGCGTGCGGACGCGCCGGCATCCGCCGCGGCGGCCCCGGCGCCGTCGTCAACGGGTCCGCCGAGCCCGCTCGTTCACCCGGTCGGCCCTCTCGCCGGGCACCACGCCTTCCCCGACGGCACGATGGGACCTGACGGTCGGTAACACCCGTCTGCCACACCCAGCGCGAGCGACATCTCATATCTGAGATACCGTGCACCCATGGCAGACGACTACCTCGTACGCATCGGCAAGCTCATCCGTGACGCCCGGCAGCACCGGGGCTGGACACAGAGTCAGCTCGCCGACGCACTCGGCACCAGCCAGAGTGCCGTGAACCGCATCGAGCGCGGCAACCAGAACATCAGCCTTGAGATGATCGCCCGCATCGGCGAGGCCCTCGACAGCGAGATCGTCTCTCTCGGCTACGCCGGCCCGATGCACCTGCGGGTGGTCGGCGGACGCCGGCTCTCCGGTGCCATCGACGTCAAGACGAGCAAGAACGCCTGTGTCGCCCTGCTGTGCGCCTCGCTGCTCAACAAGGGCCGTACCGTGCTGCGGCGGGTGGCCCGCATCGAGGAGGTCTACCGCCTGCTGGAGGTCCTGAACTCCATCGGCGTGCGCACCCGCTGGATCAACGACGGGGTCGACCTCGAACTCGTGCCCCCGGCCCGCCTCGACATGGAGGCCATGGACGCGGACGCGGCCCGCCGGACCCGGAGCATCATCATGTTCCTGGGCCCGCTGCTCCACCGGATGGACCACTTCCGGCTGCCGTACGCCGGCGGCTGCGACCTCGGTACCCGCACGATCGAGCCGCACATGATCGCCCTGCGCCGCTTCGGCCTGGACATCACCGCGACCGAGGGCATCTACCACGCCCAGGTCGAGGCCGGGGTCTCCCCCGACCGCCCGATCGTCCTGACCGAGCGCGGGGACACCGTCACCGAGAACGCGCTGCTGGCCGCGGCCCGCCACGACGGCGTCACCGTCATCCGCAACGCCTCCTCCAACTACATGGTCCAGGACCTCTGCTTCTTCCTGGAGGCGCTGGGCGTCAAGGTCGAGGGCATCGGCACGACCACCCTCACCGTCCACGGCGTCCCGACCATCGACGTGGACGTGGACTACTCCCCCTCCGAGGACCCGGTCGAGGCGATGAGCCTGCTCGCCGCGGCCGTCGTCACGGAGTCCGAGCTCACCATCCGCCGGGTCCCCATCGAGTTCATGGAGATCGAGCTGGCGGTCCTGGAGGAGATGGGCCTGGACCACGACCGCTCCGCGGAGTACGTCGCCGACAACGGCCGCACCCGCCTGGTCGACCTCACGGTCCGCCCGTCCAAGCTCGAAGCCCCGATCGACAAGATCCACCCGATGCCGTTCCCGGGGCTGAACATCGACAACGTCCCGTTCTTCGCGGCCATCGCGGCCGTGGCCCAGGGTCAGACCCTGATCCACGACTGGGTGTACGACAACCGGGCCATCTACCTGACCGACCTGAACCGCCTCGGCGGCCGCCTCCAGCTCCTGGACCCCCACCGCGTCCTGGTCGAGGGACCCACCCGCTGGCGTGCGGCGGAGATGATGTGCCCGCCGGCCCTGCGGCCGGCGGTGGTGGTGCTGCTCGCGATGATGGCCGCGGAGGGCACCTCGGTGCTCCGCAACGTCTACGTGATCAACCGCGGTTACGAGGAACTGGCCGAGCGGCTCAACTCGGTGGGCGCCCAGATCGAGATCTTCCGCGACATCTAGTACGGCCCTCGGGGCGGGCCTGCCACTCGCTCCGAAACCGGCCAAGGTCGGGGCCGCCCCCGGGAGCCCGGAGAACCGGACGGTCCACCGGTTCCGCCCGTGTCGCGCGGCCGGGCCGGGCCGACGGGCCGGCCGCCCGGCCGGTCGGCCGGGCATCGGGTTTCGGCCGCATGCCCTGCGGCTCCTCGCCGCGGCCGTCGCCGGCCCGGCAGAATCGCGCCGTCGGCACGTAACGAGGGAGCGGCCATGGCAGTGGACACGACGGCGGACTCGGGCAGGGAGACACCCGAGCTCTCGGGACTCCCCCTCCTCGGTTCGCTCTTCGACCTCAAGTCGGACTCCCTGGGCACCTACCTGCGCGCCCGGCAGCGCCACGGCGACGTCGTACGGGTCAGCGCGGGGCCGCCCGGCCTGCGCGCGGAGCTGTACTGCGTCTTCTCCCCGGAGGGCGCCCAGCAGGTCCTCGCCTCCGAGGCGGCCAACTTCCGCAAGGACAACCCCGCCTACCAGGAGATCCGGGACTCCTTCGGCAACGGACTGCTGACCAGCCAGGACGAGGACTACCTGCGCCAGCGCCGCCTGGTCCAGCCGCTGTTCACCCGGCGCAGGGTGGACGGCTACGCCGGGGCCGTCGCAGAGGAGACCCGGGCCGTCCTCTCCGGTTGGCAGGAGGCCCCCGGCGGGGTCGTCGACGTCTGCGACGAGATGATGCACCTCGCCCTGCGCGCGGTCTCCCGCATCCTCTTCGGCACCGATGTGGACGCCACCGCCGACGTCGTGGCCCGCTCCTTCCCGGTCATCACGGACTACGTGCTGCGGCGCGGCTACTCCCCCGCCAACATCCCGCGCACCTGGCCCACCCCCGCCAACCGGCGGGCGGCCGCCGCGCTGACCGAGCTGTACGGCGTGTGCGACGCGATCATCGGCGAGCGGCGCGCCGCCCCCGGGGACGGCGCCGGGGAGGACCTGCTGACGCTGCTCGCGGCCGCCAGGAGCGCGGACGACGGGGAGTTCGACCCCTCCGAGCTGCGCGACCAGGTACTGATCTTCCTGCTGGCGGGGCACGAGACGACCGCCACCTCGCTCGCCTTCGCCCTGCACCTGCTGGCCCGTCATCCGGCCGAGCAGGACCGCGCCCGCGAGGAGGTGTCCCGCGTCCTGGGCGACCGTACGCCCGGCGCCGCCGACCTGGACCGGCTCCCGTACCTCACCCGGGTGCTCAAGGAGGCGATGCGGCTCTACCCGGCCGCCCCGGTCATCGGCCGCAAGGCGGTGGCCGCCACCGAGATCGCCGGCCACGCCGTTCCCGCGGGCGCGGACGTGATCCTGGCTCCGTGGGTGACGCACCGCCACCCGGACCACTGGCCGGACCCTGAGCGCTTCGACCCCGACCGCTTCACCCCGCAGGCGGAGGCGGAGCGCGCCCGCTACGCGTGGTTCCCCTTCGGCGGCGGCCCGCGCGCCTGCATCGGCCAGCACTTCTCGATGCTGGAGTCGGTGATCGCACTGGCGATGATCCTGCGGGAGTACGAGTTCGAGGCCGTCGACACCGAAGTCCCGGTCAGTGTCGGGATCACCCTGCGGGCCGAGGGCCCGGCGCGCTGCCGGGTCCGCCGCCCGGGCGCCCGGGTGTCTTGACCACGGGCGTCGTCAACGGTGCCGGGTCTTGAGACCTCCATTGCGGGGCTGCGCCGAGAAGGTACCGGGGGGGAGGTTCCGGCTCGTGCGCCGACCGGCCCGGAAGATCGCACGCTTGTCCTCAACCGCACTTGGGGTCCTACGGTCTCCGCATGGCCTGCACGGCGTGCGGGCTCCGAACCGAAGTACCAGGAGGGGACGCCCCATGACGACCCAGCAGATCGCCGACGCCGAACTCGCCGGACAGCCCGCCGCCTACTGGACCGGTCTCGCCTACGAGGCGCTCATCGCGTACACCCGGTCCCAGCAGGCCGCAAAAGGCTACACCCAGCCCCAGTTCTGGCTGCTGCGCAACCTTTCGGAGAGCGACATCTCGCCCGACGGCGAGGGGATGACCCTGCCCGAACTGCGGGAGGCCATGGCCTCCTACATCCGGCCCGAGGACGACCTGGCGGCGGAGGCCGAGGTGCTTCTGGAGCGCGGCTGGCTGACTCGGGACGCCGAGGACCGGCTGTGGCTCACCGGGGAGGGAGAACAGGCCCGCGTCGACCTCGCGCGCAACGCTCCGGCGATCCGCGCCGCCCTCCACGAGGGCATTGACGACGCGGACTACGTCACCACGGTGAAGGTGCTCCAGCAGCTGATCCGCAACGCGGGCGGGACGGTCGGCTGACGGACCGAGGGCCGGGCGGAGTGCCCGGGCCCTGACGGGTCCGGCCTGAATTCCCTGGGACGGCGACGCCACCGGGCCGGGCGGTCTCAGACCGGGGTCAGACCGCCGTCGGGGCGTGGCCCCCGCGCAGGCGTTCCAGGTCCGAGGGCCGGACCTGGATGACGAACAGCGCGATCAGCGCCGTGGCCAGGGTGAAGGCCGCCGCCGCCACGAAGGCGGCGCTCACGCCCGAGGTGAGGACCTGGTCGCTCCACGGTTTCGGGTACTGCCCCGTCCGCGCGAGGGAGGCCTTCTGTTCCGGGGTCGCCGTGCTCAGGAACGATCCGATCTGGTTCTTCGCCTCGGTGCGGCTGGCCGTGCCGAACACCGTGACCAGAATGGACAGGCCCAGCGACCCGCCGACCTGCTGCATCGAGTTCAGCAGCCCGGAGGCCGCGCCGGACTCGCGGTCGGGGACGTTGGAGAGCGCCATCAGCGTCAGGGAGACGAACTGCATGCCCATGCCCGCGCTGAACAGCAGCATCGGTCCGAGGATGCTCCCCAGGTAGGTCGAGTGGACGTCGGTCTGGGTGAGCCAGGCCAGTCCGGCGGCCGACAGCAGGGAGCCGGTCACCATGAACGGTTTCGGCCCGTACTTCGGGAGGAGTTGCGAGGTGAGCCCGGCCGTGAGCGCGATCATCGCGCTGATGGGCAGGAACGCGAGCCCGGCCCGCAGGGGGCTGAACCCCAGCACGTTCTGCACGAAGAGGGTCAGGAAGAAGAACATGCCGAAGATGGCGCAGGCGAAGAGGAGCATGATCGCGTACGTCCCCGCGCGGTTGCGGTCGGCGAACATGTGCAGCGGGGTGATCGGCTGTGGCGAGCGGCGTTCGTTGAGCACGAACAGCGTCAGCAGGACCACGGCGACGCCGAAGGAGGCGAGGGTCAGCCCGTCCGACCAGCCCTCCTGGGAGGCGCGGATGAATCCGTAGACGAGCGCGACCATGCCGAGCGTGGACAGCAGTGCGCCGGCGGCGTCGAAGTGGCCGGACTGGCGCTTCGATTCGCGGATCACCCGGGGGGTCGCGAAGGCGATCAGCAGGGCGATGGGGACGTTGACGAACAGCACCCAGCGCCAGTTGAGCCACTCCACGAGGATGCCGCCCGCGAGGAGCCCGATCGCGCCGCCGCCCGCCGAGACGCCGGCGAAGACACCGAACGCCCGGTTGCGTTCAGGACCTTCGCGGAAGGTGGTGGTGATCAGCGCGAGCGCGGTCGGGGAGGCGATGGCCCCGCCGACGCCCTGCAGGGCCCGGGCGGCCAGCAACTGGCCGGAGTTCTGGGCGAAGCCGCCCAGCAGCGAGGCCAGGCCGAAGAGCAGGACGCCGAAGACGAAGACGCGCCGCCGGCCGAGGATGTCGCCGGCCCGGCCGCCGAGCAGGAGCAGTCCGCCGAAGGTGAGGGTGTAGGCGTTGACGACCCAGGAGAGGCTCTCGGTGGAGAAGCCGAGGTCCGTCTGGATGTGCGGCAGCGCGATGTTCACGATGGTGATGTCGAGAACGACCATGAGCTGGCAGGAGGCGATGACGAACAGCGCAAGCCCGTTCCCGTCTCCTCGGACCTTGCCGTCGGTCCCGTTGCTGATCGGCTGTGCGTTCGGGTCCACCTAGTCGACGCTAAGCCCGCGCCCTGCGGGTCACCACTCGAACAGCCTAGTGAGGGTGATATTTCACATGTCACACTGCTGACATGGACGCACTCCTCAGGCTCTCCGCCGACACCGCCCGGTTCACCCGCGGGGCGCCGCGCGCCTTCACCTTCGGCGACGACGGCGGGCTGCTCTGGTTCCTCCGCTCCACCAACCCCACCGACGCCTTCGACAGCCTCTGGGTACTCGACACCGCGACCGGCACCGAGACCCTGCTTGCCGATCCGCGCGAGCTGTGCCCCGAACCGGGTCCTCTCCCCGCCGCCGAGCGCCGGCTGCGCGAACGGACCCGGCTGGTCGCCGCCGGGATCGGCTCGTACGCCCTCTCCGGCGACGGCCGGCACGCCGTCTTCGCGCTCTACGGGCGGCTCTACGCGGTCTCCTCCCCCGGAGCCGGGCGGTCCGGCGCGGGCCCCCGGGAACTCCCGGCCGCCGACGGCGCCTTCGACCCGCGGCCCAACGCGGACGGCACCCGCACCGCCTATGTCAGCGCCGACGCCCTCCACCTCGCCCCCGGCGGCCGGATCAGCCCCGCCGACGGGGCCCGCTGGGGCGTCGCGGAGTTCGCCGCGGCCGAGGAGCTGGGGCGCGCCCGCGGACACTGGTGGTCCCCCGACGGCCGCACCCTGCTCGCCGCGCGCGTCGACGAATCGGCCCTCCAGCGGCGGTACTTCACCGACCCGGCACACCCCGAACTGCCGGCCGAGGACTTCGCCTACCCCGAGGCGGGCGGCCCGAACGCCGACGTCCAGCTGTGGGTGCTCCGACCGGGGGGCACCCGGGTGCGGCTCGACTGGGACGCCGAGGCCCACCCGTACGTCTGCGACGCAGGCTGGGAGTCGGCCGACGAGATCCTGCTGACCGTCCAGGACCGGCTCCAGCGAAACCTCCTCCTGCTCTGCGCCGACCCGGCGACCGGGCGCACCCGGGAGCTGTCGCGCACCACGCACCCCCGCTGGGTGGACCCGCTGCCGGGGACGCCCGCGCGGCTGCCCGACGGGCGGATGCTGACCGCCGCCGACACCCCTGGGGGCGCCGCCCGCGCCCTCGCCGTCGACGGCGCGCTGCTGACCGGCGACGCGGTCCAGGTCCGCCGCGTGGCCGGCGTCCACGAGGGGCGGCTGCTGATCGAGGCCGGGTTGCGCGACCCGTCCGAGCAGCAGGTGCTGCTGCTGGACCCGGACACCGGGGAGCTGACACCGCTCGCCGACGGGCCCGGGGTGCACACCGCCACCGCGTCGGCCGGGGCGCTGTTGCTGACCTCGGCCGACGCCGGGGGCGTCCGCCGGACCGTGCGCACCGCCGACGGCCGGGAGTCGACCCCCGCCGACCTGTCCGGGCCGCTGCCCCACCGAGTGGTTCCGCTGCTGGAGCGGGTCACCGAGCACGGCGTCCCCACCGCCCTGGTGCTTCCCCGCGGCCACCTCCCCGGTCGGCGCCTGCCGGTGCTGGTCGACGCGTACGGCGGGCCCGGATACCAGGACGTCGCCGCCGAACCGCGCCGTTGGCAGGCCAAGCAGTGGTGGGCCGACCAGGGGTTCGCGGTGGTGACCGTGGACAACCGCGGAACCCCGTACGTCTCGCCCGCCTTCACGCACGCCGTCCACCGCGGCTTCTCCGAGGTCACCCTGGAGGACCAGGTCGCGGCGCTCCGGGCGCTCGGAGCCCGGCACCGCGACCTCGACCTCGGCCGGGTCGGCGTACGGGGCTGGTCCTACGGCGGCTACCTGTCCGCCCTGGCGGTGCTGCGCCGCCCGGACGTGTTCCACGCCGCGTCGGCCGGGGCGGCGCCGACCGACTTCCGGCACTACGACACGGCCTACACCGAGCGCTACCTGGGGCTGCCGCGGGACGCCCCCGAGGTCTACGAGCGGGACTCCCTCCTTGCGGACGCCGCGCGGCTGACCCGGCCGCTGCTGCTGACCACGGGCCTGGCCGACGACAACGTCCACCCGTCGCACACCCTGCGCCTCTCGCGGGCACTGACGGACGCGGGCCGCCCGCACCGGCTGCTGGCGCTCCCCGGGGTCACCCACATGACGCCGGACGGGACGCGGGAGAAGGTCATGGCGCTGGAGCTGGAGTTCTTCCGCGAAGTCCTGGCCGGGGGCCCGGCCGCCCGGTAGCGGCAGCCGCCGCACGCGCCGGTGCCCCGGGGACGCCTTCGGCCCCAGGGCACCGTACCTTCCCGTGGATCCCCGTCAGTCACCCGGGAAGTGACAGGCCACCTCCCGGGAGGCGGCGAGCCGCAGCAGCGGCCTCTCGCTGCGGCAGACCTCCCGCGCTGCGGGGCAGCGCGGGTGGAAGGTGCAGCCCGGGGGCGGGGCGGCCGGGCTCGGCGGGTCGCCGAGCAGCACGATCCGCTCCCGCCGCCGCTCCGCCGCCGGATCGGGCAGCGGCACGGCGGACAGCAGCGCCCGGGTGTACGGGTGCTGCGGGCTCTCGTAGAGGGACGTGCGGTCCCCGATCTCGACGATCCGGCCGAGATACATGACGGCGACCCGGTCGCTGATCCTCCTGACCACCGACAGGTCGTGCGCGATGAACACGTAGGCGAGGTCCAGCTCCGTGCGCAGCCGCTCCATGAGATTGACGACTTGGGCCTGTACGGAGACGTCCAGGGCGGATACCGGCTCGTCGGCGACGATCAGGCGGGGTCCGGTGGACAGGGCGCGGGCGATGCCGATGCGCTGTGCCTGCCCGCCGGAGAACTCGTGCGGGTAGCGGTCGAGGTGGTCGGGGATCAGCCCCACGAGCTCCATCAGCTCGGCGGCCCGGCGACGGGCGTCGGCCGCGCTCCGGCCCTGCACCAGGAGCGGTTCGGAGAGGATCCGGGCCACCGTCTGGCGCGGGTTGAGGGAGGAGTGGGGGTCCTGGAAGACCATCTGGATGTTCTTGCGCAGCGGCCGCATGGCCGCCTGGGAGAGCCGACTGATGTCCCTGCCCTCGAACTCCACCGTGCCGGAGCCGGGCTGCAGCAGCCGCACGAGCATGCGCCCGATGGTGGACTTCCCGCAGCCCGACTCCCCCACCAGGCCGAGGGTGCGGCCCGCTTCCAGGTCGAAGGAGATCCCGTCCACGGCGCGCACGGGCGCCCCCCGGCGCCCGGTCGCGGACCGCTTCCCGGGGAAGCTCATGGTGAGGTCCCGTACGGACAGCAGGGGCGCGGCCGGCTCCCGACCGGCCGGGCCGCGCTCCGCCGCGTCGGCGGGACGTACGGCGTCCACGGTCATCGGGGGTCCTCCGGGTCGGTCGGATCGGTCGGATCGGTCGTGGACGGCCGGGCGGAACCGGCGCCCGGCGCCCCCGCGGAGCCCGCGAAGTGGCACGCGGCCAGCCGCTCTCCCGCGCCGTACGGGCGCGGCCGCGGCCGCTCGCCCGTGCAGCGCGCCCTCCGGTCCGCGGAGCCGGCGGCCGCCACCGCGCAGCGCGGGGCGAAGGCGCAGCCGGGGACCGGCTCGATCAGGGACGGCGGGGAGCCGGGGATGAACGGCAGGGGGCCGTCGTCGGCGTCGTCGAGCCGGGGCAGTGAGTCGAGCAGGCCCCGGGTGTAGGGGTGGGCGGGGTCGGCGAACAGGTCGTCCACGGGGGCCTGCTCGACGGCGCGGCCCCCGTACATCACGAGCACCTCGTGGGCGACGCGGGCGACGACGCCCAGATCGTGGGTGATCATCACGACGCCGAGCCCGCGGTCCTGCTGGAGCCGGGCGATCAGCTCCAGGATCTGCGCCTGCACGGTGACGTCGAGGGCGGTGGTCGGCTCGTCGGCGATCAGCAGGTCGGGCTCGCAGGCCAGCGCCATGGCGATCATCGCGCGCTGGCGCATGCCGCCGGAGAAGTGGTGCGGGTACTCGCCGGCCCGGCGGCCCGGCTCCGGGATGCCGACCTCGCCGAGCATGTCGACGGCCCGCCGGCGCGCCGCGGCCCGTCCCGTCCCGAAGTGCACCCGGACGTGCTCGGCGACCTGCTCGCCGACCGTGTAGTAGGGGTGCAGGCCGGACAGCGGGTCCTGGAAGACCATGGCCATCCGGCGTCCGCGGACCGCGGACAGCTCCCGCTCGCGGAGCCCGGTCAGCTCCCGCCCGGCGAGCGCGACGGATCCGCTGACCCGCGCCGCGCCCCGGTGCAGGCCCATGAGGGCGAGCGAGGTGGCGGACTTGCCCGAGCCGGACTCCCCGACGATGCCGAGGGTGCGGCCGGCCTCGACGGTGAAGCCGAGGGAGTCGACGGCCCGTACGGAGCCGTGCGGCGTCTCGAAGGTGACGCACAGATCGCGTACCCGGAGCAGCGGTGCGTTCACGGCCGCGATCATCAGTACCTCACCCTCGGGTCGACGACGGCGTACAGGAGGTCGACCGCGAGGTTGGCGACGACGATGAAGAAGGCGGCCAGCAGGGTGACGCCGAGGACCACGGGCTGGTCGGAGCTGACCAGCGCGCCGTAGAACAGCCTTCCGACGCCGGGAAGTCCGAAGATGGACTCGGTGATGACGGCTCCGGCGAGCAGCCCGCCCAGGTCCATGCCGAAGAGGGTGAGGACGGGTGTCATCGCGGAGCGCAGCCCGTGTTTGACGACCACCGTGCGCTCGGGCATGCCCTTGGCGCGGGCGGTGCGGATGTACGGCTCGGCCATCGCCTCGATCATCGAGCCCCGGCTCTGGCGGGCGTACATGGCGGCGTAGAGCAGGGCGAGCGCGGTCCACGGCAGCAGCAGGTTCGCGGCCCAGGCCAGGGGGCCGTCGGTGAAGGCCCGGTAGGTGGGGTAGGGCAGGAGTCCGGCGGTGCGGATGACTCCGTGGATGAGCATGACGGAGGTGAAGTAGACGGGCAGCGAGGCGGCGGCGACGGCGCCGACCATCAGCGCCTTGTCGGTGGCGGTGTCCTTGCGCAGGGCGGCGGTGACGCCGGCGCCCAGGCCGAGGACGAGCCACAATGCGGCGGCGCCGACGGCGAGCGAGGCGGAGACGGGCAGCCGGTCCAGCAGCAGGTCCCAGACGGGCAGCGAGTTCTCGTAGGAGTAGCCCAGGCAGGGGAAGCCGCATTCGACGGCGTACGGGCCGGAGCCGAGGGTGCGCCCGGTGAAGATGCCGGTGAGGAAGCCGGCGAACCGGCGCCACAGGGCCTGGTCGAGGCCCAGATACGCCCGTACGTCGGCCAGCCGCTCGGCGCTGCACGTCTTGCCGCAGGCGGCCGCGGCCGGGTCGGAGGGCAGGACGTGGAAGATGAGGAAGGTGACGGCGGCGATGGCGAGGAGGACGCCGGCCAGGGCGAGCAGCCGGCGGGCGAGGTAGAGGATCAATTGCGGCCGCCGCTCGGGTCGAGGATGTCGCGCAGGGCGTCGCCGAGGAGGGTGAAGGCGAGCACGGCGAGGAAGAGGAAGACGCTCGGGATGACGAAGTACATGGGGTCGGTCTCGTAGAAGGCGACGGACTCGGCGATCATCTGGCCCCAGGACGGGGTGGGCGGGCGGACGCCCACGCCGAGGTAGCTCAGGGCGGCCTCGGTGCTGATCATGCCGGGGACGAGCAGGGTGGTGTAGGCGATGACCGGGCCCGAGACGCCGGGGAGGATGTCGCGGGTCATGATGCGCCAGGAGCTCGCGCCTCCGACGCGGGCGGCGTCCACGAACGCGCGGTGCTTGAGGGAGAGGGTCTGGCCGCGGACGACACGGGCGACGCCGGGCCAGCCGAAGACCCCGATGACGGCGGTCATGAGCACGATCCGGTTGACGTCCTTGACCACGGACAGCATCGCGATCATGAAGATCAGCGAGGGGAAGGACATGGTCAGGTCCATCAGCCGGGACAGGATCGCGTCGGTGCGGCCGGCGAAGTAGCCGGCCGCGATCCCGGCGGCGGTGCCGGCGATCACCACGATGGCGGTGGCGGCGAAGGCGATGAGCAGGGAGACCCGGGCTCCGTGGACGACGCGGGCGAACAGGTCGCGTCCGGTGACCGGTTCGACGCCGAGCCAGTGGTCGCGGCCGATGCCGCCGAAGGAGCCCAGCGGCTGCCCGCCCAGGTAGGGGTCGATGGCGCTCTTGTCGAACTCCTCCGGGGACCAGCCGCCGAGCGCGCCCAGCCAGGGGGCGGTGGCGGCCGTCAGGACGAGGAGCAGGACGACGCAGAGGCTGACGCGGACGGTGGGGCGGCGGCGGAGCTCCCGCCGGGCGAGCTGCCAGGGGCTGCTGCCCGGGGGGACCTCCTTGGCCTGCGGGGCGCCGGCGGCGGGTGCGGTGGTGGTCATCGCGGGGTCTCGGATGCGCTCGTCCGGCCTCAGCCCCGGCCCTTCGAGGGGTCCTTGAGGCCGATCGCGGCGTAGTCGATGGTGCCGGTCCACACCGGGTGGCCGAAGGCTCCGGCGATGTTGGGGCCGACGAGCTGCGGCTTGCGCTCCAGAAGGATGGGGACGGCCGGGGACTTCTTCATGAGGTCGGCGTCGAGGTCGATCCAGGCCCGGTTGGCCTCCGCGGCGTCGGACATGGCGTTGATCTCGTCGATCCGCTTCGTCGTCGCGTCGTCGCGGAACTGGCTGTAGTTGCCCTGGTTGCCCTTGTCCTTGATGGTGCGCCCGTCGAAGACGAAGGGGATCCAGGTGGAGCCGGAGGGGTAGTCGGGGCACCAGCCGGCGAGCGTCATGTCGGGGGTGGTGGAGAGGTCGCCGATGACGTCGTAGTAGGCGCCGGGGTCGACGGTGTCGACGACGACCTCGATGCCCGCGCGGGACAGGCCCTGCTGGAGCGCCTCGGCCTTGCCCTTGTCGCCGGTGGAGACGGCCAGGGAGACCTTCAAGGCCGGTTTGCCGGCGGCCTTCAGCAGTTCCTTGGCCCGGGCCGGGTCTCCCGCCGGGGCGATCCCCAGCGTGTCGGCCTGCTTGCCGCCGGACAGGGCCGGTGGCAGGTAGGCGGTGGCGATCTCGTTGAGGGCCGGTCCCCCGCCGGCGGTGACCACGGCCTCCTTGTCGACGGCGTACTGCACGGCCTCGCGGACCTTCGGGTCGTCGAAGGGTGCCCGGGAGGTGTTCAGGTGGAGCATCTCGGTGCAGCCCTGGGACTCGGCGAGGAGCCGCGAGGTGACCTCCGCCACGGGGAGCACCTTGGGGGCGCTCTCGGGCCGCATGTCGGCGTACTGGACGGAGGAGGCGTCCGCGCTCTCGCCGGCGATGATCCGGTCGTCGATCTGGCCGCCCTTGAGGCCCATGAGGACGACGAAGCGGTCCGGGTAGGCCTTGCGGACGGTGTCGGTGGCCGCGTTCCAGTGCTCGTTGCGGACCAGGACCAGCTTCTTGTCCCGGTCGTAGGACTCGATCTTGTACGGGCCGGAGGAGAAGGGACGGGCGTCGTACTGGGTGCCCTTCTCCTGCGACGGGGGCACGGGCGCGAAGGTCGGGAGGGTGGCCGTCGCGGAGAACTCTGCGACGGGGCGCTTCAGTTCGAAGACGATCGTCCGGTCGTCGGGGGTCTTCACGGAGTCGAGGTGCCTGCCCTGGAGAGGTCCCTTGTAGCCCTCGGTGCCGGCGAGGTACTGGGCCGCATAGTCGGGGCCGCCGGTGAGGTCGGGGGCGAAGGAGCGCTCGACGTTGTACTTGACGTCCTGGGCCCTGATCGGGGAGCCGTCCTCGTACGCGAGGCCCTCCTTGAGGGTGAAGGTCCAGGTGCGGCCGCCGTCGGAGGGGGTGCCGAGGTCGGTGGCGAGGTCGGGGACCAGCTCGCTCCCGGCCTTGCCGGGCTCGGCCTTGAAGGTGACGAGGGTGCGGTAGAGCAGGCGGGTGCCGAAGTCCATCGCCGGCATCACCCAGTTGCGGGCCGGGTCGAGGTGGGCGAAGTCCTGGTTGGACAGCACGGTGAGGGTGCCGCCCCTGACCGGGGTGCCTCCGAGGATCTTGCCGTTGCCGGCGGCGGCGGGGTTGGCGGCGCCCTTGCCCCCGGAGCTCTTCTTCGCGGTGCCGGAGCAACCCGAGGCGCCGAGTGCGAGAGCCGCCACCAGGGCGGTGGCGAGGGCGAGTTGGGTGCGCTTGGTCATGGGTCACTCCAGTGAAGGGCCGCGCTCATAGGATGTGACGGGTAACATAGTAATGTGAAATTGCACTGACAAGGGGTTGGTCCCGCCGTTATCCAGCCGTGTCCGAAGGCTGCGGCCCCGTCCCCGCGCCGGGCGCGTCGGGGCTTGGCGTGACGGCGCGCGGGGCGGGCAGGACGGGGCGGCGCGTGGGGACGGCGGACGGGCCGGGGGCCGGCCGGCGTTCAGGGCGTCCGTCGGGCGGCGCGTGGCGTACCGGCGGGGGACGGCCCGTCCCGCACCCTGGATTCCCGCGCCGGTCCCCGATCACCGACTCCCCAGGAGCTCCCCGATGCCGAAGGCCATCCGTTTCTCCGAGTACGGCGACCCCGAGGTCCTGCGCGTGGAGGAGGTGCCGCTGCCCGAGCCGGGTGAGGGCCAGGTCCGCGTGAAGGTGGCCGCCGCCGGGGTCAACGGCCTCGACTGGAAGGTCCGCCGGGGCCTCCTCAGCGGCGGGGCGCCCCTGTCCGCGCCGATGGGCACCGGCCTGGAGCTGTCGGGCGTCGTGGACGCGGTCGGCCCCGGGGCGCACCGATGGCGCACCGGCCAGGCGGTCTTCGGCGGCTCGGCCGACCGCGGCGCCGCCGCGGAGTACGACCTCGCCGTCGCCTCCGAGCTCGTCGCCAAGCCCGACTGGCTCGGCTTCGAGGAGGCCGCGGCGCTACCGGTGGCGACCGAGACGGCCTACCGCACCCTGCGCCTGCTCGACGTACGGAAGGGACAGACCCTGCTGATCCACGCCGCCGCGGGCGGTGTCGGCCTGCTCGCCGGCCAGATCGCCCGGGCCCGGGGCGCGACGGTCATCGGCACGGCGGCCACGCGGAACCACGCCTTCCTGCGTGAGGTCGGCATCAGCCCCGTCCTCTACGGCGAAGGCCTCGTCGACCGGGTGCGCGCCATGGCTCCGCAGGGCATCGACGCCGTCCTCGACGCCTCCGGCCGCGGCGAGCTGGCCGACTCCGTCGAGCTGACCGGCAGCGCGGACGGGGTCGTGACCATCGCCGACCCGGGCGGCGCGGCCGAGCACGGAGTCCGCTTCACCGGCGAGGCCGGCTCGCTCGCGGAAGCCGTCACCGAGGTCCTGCCGCTCGTCGAAGCGGGTCGCGTGCGCATGCCGATCGACTCGGTCTTCCCCCTGGACGCGGCCGCCGACGCGCAGCGGCGCAGTGAGAGCGGCCACCTTCAGGGCAAGGTCGTCATCAGGCCCGGCGCCTGAAGGCGCGGCGGCCGTGCGCGGCGGCCGTGCGGGGGCGGCTCAGAGGCCCGAGCCGAGTCCGCCGGGAACGCGGCCCACCGGCTCGTCGCGGCCCTGGGCCCAGAGCGAGCGGACGTGGCCGAGGTGGCGGATCATGCAGGCCTCGGCCGCCGCCGCGTCACCGGCGAGCATCAGGTCGAGCAGTTCGATGTGCTCCTGCGCCGAGGACACCAGCTTGCCGGCCTCGTCGAGGCCGGTGAGCCCGTAGAGCCGGGACCGCTTGCGCAGGTCGCCGACGGTCTCCACCAGGCGGTCGTTGCCCGCGAGGCCGAGCAGGGTGAGGTGGAAGCGGCGGTCCGCCTCCAGATAGCCGATGAGGTTGTGCTCGCGCGCACTGGTGACGATCTCCTCCGCGATGGGGCGCAGGGCCTCCAGCTGCTCCGCGGTGGCGATCTTCGTGATCCGGCCGATGGTCGGGACCTCGATCATCGTGCGCAGTTCGGTGTACTGGTCCAGATCGCGTTCGCTGACCTCGGTGATCCGGAAGCCCTTGTTGCGCACCGGCTCGACCAGGCCCTCGCGGGCCAGGTCGAGCATGGCCTCCCGCACCGGGGTGGCCGACACGCCGAGCTCGGCGGCGAGGCCGGGGGCGGAGTAGACGCTCCCGGGCCGCAGTTCACCCGCTATCAGAGCGGCTCGCAGGGCGTGGCCGACCTGGTCCCGGAGCCGTTCCTGGGCCTTGATGAGACTGTGCTGCTTCAGGTCACCCATTGCGTTTCCTCCGAGACACCCGACGCCACCGACGAGCAGGGCACCAGCGTACAATGTCACGTTGCGCTGCTCGCTCCAGCGGCCGCGAACACCGCGGCCGCCACGGCAAGATCCTCCCAGGCCATGCCCACACTCTTGAAGAGCTGTGGACAACCCGGCGGCCCCCCGGCCGGCAGCCGCCCCGAGACCAGGTCGGCGAGGGTGCCGGTGATGTGGCCGGGTCCGATCGCCCCCTCGGCCTCCGGGATCAGCAGGTCCCCCGCCTCCCGCAGGGCCGCCGCGCGCGACTCCACGTACACGGCCGCCCGGCGCACCAGGGCCGTGTCGGTCTCCCGGGCCGTCGGCTCGTGCGAGCCGACCGCGACCACGGTGCACCCCGGACCGGCCAGCCGCCCGTCGAAGAGCGGCTCCCGCGCGGTGGTGCAGCAGACCACGAGGTCGGCGTCGGCCACGTCCCCGGGACCACCCGTCCGGGCGGGTACGCCCGCGGCGCGGGCGTGCGCGGCGAGCCGGCCCGCCCCCGCCGGATCGCGGGCGACGACCACCGCCCCGGCCAGCTCCCGTACGGCGAGGACCGCCTCCAGGTGCCCGTACGCCTGCGGGCCCGACCCGAAGAGCACCAGCCGCAGCGGGCGCGCGGGGGTCAGGTGGCGCACCGCGAGGGCGGAGACCGCCGGGGTGCGCAGGGCGGTGAGGGCCGCCCCGTCGAGCAGGGCGAGCGGCCGCAGGGTCGGGCCGTCGAGCAGCAGGTAGGAGCCGGTGATCCGGGGCAGTCCGCGGGCGGGGTTCCCCGGCGCGACGCCCGCGACCTTCACCCCGGCGTACGCGCCCGACGCGGCGGGCATCAGCAGCAGTTCGCCCCCGGGCACGGCCAGTGCGGTGCGCGGCGCACAGGTCTCGGGGTCGAGCCCGGCCCGCAGGGCGGCCGCCAGCGCCTCGACCGCCCCGGCCGGGGTGAGCAGAGCGGCCGTCTCCTCGGCGCCCAGCTGCGCGATCCCCGGCGCGTCGAGTCGGCTCACAGCAGGAAGCCGGTGCCGAGCGGGTCGTGCGGATCGGCCAGGAACGTGTGTTCGCCGGTGCGGTACGCGGTGCCGGTGACCTCGGTGACGGCGCCCGGCAGCATCCGGCCGGTGAACACGGTGCCGGTGACCGACTCGTGCAGGAGGTCCTCCCCCGGGCCCAGCCGTCCGTCCTCCGCGAGCAGCGCGAGCCGCGCCGAGGTCCCGGAGCCGCAGGGCGAGCGGTCGACCTGCCCGTCGGCGAAGACGGTGGCGTTGCGCTGGTGCGGCCCGAAGGGGGTGTCGGGCAGCTCCGCGTACAGGACCACCCCGTAGACGCCGGACAGCAGCGCTCCCCCCGGGTGCCAGGTGGCCGGATGGCCGGCCAGCGCGGCCCGGATCTCCCGCCCGGCCCGCACCAGCGCGGGCAGCGCCTCGCGGGAGACGTCCAGGCCCAGGTCGCGGGCGGCGACGGAGGCGTAGCAGGCTCCGGCGTGCACGATGTCCACCTCCGCGAGGCCGAGGGTGGTGGCGACGGGCACCTTCCGGGCGGCCACCCGGGCCGGGACGTTGCGGAAGGTGACCCCGGTGGTGCGGCCCCCCGCCCGGTGCACGGTGGCGGTGACCCGCCCGGACGGCACGTCGATGCGCACCCGGGCGTCCCCGTCGTCCGGGGCGGCCACGCGGCCGGTGTCCACGGCCCAGACCCCGAGCGCCATGGCGCCGTGCCCGCAGGCGGTGGAGTAGCCGTCCTTGTGCCAGAACAGCACGCCGAAGTGGGCCCCGTCGTCGTCGGGCGGCACGACGAACCCGCCGTACATCCCGGCGTGCCCGCGCGGTTCCTGGACGAGCATGCGCCGTACGTCCTCCAGCGGGCCCCGGCGCGGAGCGGTCCCGGAGCCCCCGGGGCCGATGGCCGTGGCGCAGCGCTCGGCGACGGTGTCCCCGGGCACGGGCACCACCGGCTCCCGGGTGAGGTCGACGATCCGGAAGGGTTCGCCGGCGGCGTGGTAGTCGGTGGTCCGCACCGGGGGGACGGTCACAGGAGGAAGCCTCCGGGGAAGGGGTCGGCCGGATCGAGGAAGTACTGGGCGGTGCCGGTGATCCAGGCGCGTCCGGTCACGGTGGGGACGACGGCGGGGAGTCCGCCGACGGTGGTCTCGCCGACGAGCCGGCCGGTGAACTCGGTGCCGATGAAGGACTCGTTGGCGAAGTCCGTGTCCAGCGGCAGGAGCCCGCGGGCGTGCAGCTGCGCCATGCGCGCGCTGGTGCCCGTACCGCAGGGCGAGCGGTCGAACCATCCGGGGTGGATGGCCATGGCGTGCCGGGAGCGGCGGGCGTCGGAGCCGGGGGCGGCGAGGTAGACGTGCTTGAGGCCCGCGATGGAGGGGTCCTCGGGGTGGACGGGCCGGTCGTCGGAGGCGTTGACCGCGTCCATGACGGCGAGGCCGGCGGCGAGCAGGTCGTCCTTGCGGGCGCGGTCGAAGGGGAGTCCGAGGGACTCCAGTTCGACGAAGGCGTAGAAGTTCCCGCCGTAGGCGAGGTCGTAGGTGACGGTGCCGAAGCCGGGGACGTCGGCCTTCAGGTCGAGTCCGGCGCTGAAGGAGGGGACGTTGGTGAGGGTGACGGCGGTGGCCGCCCCGTCCTGGACGCGGACGTCGACGCTCACCAGCCCGGCCGGGGTGTCGAGCCGGACGGTGGTGACCGGTTCGACGACCGGCACCATGCCGGTCTCGACCAGGACGGTGGCGACACCGATGGTGCCGTGGCCGCACATGGGGAGCAGGCCCGACACCTCGATGTAGAGGACGCCGAAGTCGGCGTCGGGGCGGGTGGGGGGTTGCAGGACGGCGCCGCTCATCGCGGAGTGGCCGCGCGGCTCGTACATGAGCAGGGTCCGGACGTGGTCCGTGTGCTCGATGAAGTGGAGCCGCCTCTCGGCCATCGTGGCGCCGGGGATCACCCCGACTCCCCCGGTGATCACGCGGGTCGGCATCCCCTCGGTGTGCGAGTCGACCGCGTGGTAGACGTGGCGCGTGCGCATTCGGTCCCCCCTGGGGTGTCAGGCGAGGCCCTCGGCGAGGGCCTTCTCGGTGGCGGCGCGGACGGCGGCCTCGGTCTCCCCGGTGAGCGGGAGGCGCGGCGGGCGGGTGGGGCCGCCGGGGCGGCCCGCCAGGTCCATGGAGAGCTTGATGGCCTGGACGAACTCGGTCTTGGAGTCCCAGCGGAGCAGCGAGTGCAGGGACTTGTAGAGCGGCAGGGCGGTGGCGAGGTCTCCGGCGGCCGCGGCCCGGTAGAGGGTGGCGCAGGACCGCGGCAGGGCGTTGGGGTAGCCGGCGATCCAGCCGACCGCTCCGGCCAGGGCCAGTTCGAGGAGGACGTCGTCGGCGCCGATCAGCAGGTCGAGGCCGGGGGCGAGCTCGGCGATCTCGTAGGCGCGGCGGACGTCTCCGCTGAACTCCTTGACGGCGACCACCGATCCGTCGGCGTGCAGGCGGGCGAGGAGCGCCGGGGTCAGGTCCACTTTGGTGTCGACGGGGTTGTTGTAGGCGACGACGGGCAGGCCGGCGCCGGCCACCTCGGCGTAGTGGGCGCGTACGGCGTCCTCGTCCGCGCGGAAGGCGTTGGGGGGCAGGAGGAGCACCGAGCCGGCGCCCGCCTCGGCGGCCTGGTCGGCCCAGCGGCGGGCTTCGGCGCTGCCGTAGGCGGCGACGCCGGGCATGACGCGCCTGCCGTCGCCGGCGGCCTCGACGGCGGTGCGCACGACGCGGGCCCGCTCCTCGTCGGTCAGGGTCTGGTACTCGCCGAGGGAGCCGTTGGGGACCACGCCGTCGCAGCCGTTGGCGATGAGCCAGGCCACGTGTTCGGCGTACGCGTCGTGGTCGACGGTGAGGTCCTCGCGCAGGGGGAGCGCGGTGGCGACCATGATTCCGTGCCAGGGGCGGGTGCGGGTGTCGCTGCGGGGCGCGGGGGTGGGCGCAAGGTTCATGGGGTGACTCCCTCGTGTGGTGTGTGACATTTTACTAGTGGGTGTGAGGCGGCCACAAGGGCCCGTGCCCCTCGGATCGGCGGCGTGTCCGCCGGATCAGTGGCCGCCCGGTCAGGGGTCGCCCGGTCAGCGGCCGGTGGGCCGGGGCGGACCGGACGGCCGGCCCGCGTCCGGCGGTTCGCCGCCGGACGCCCCGTCCGGGAGCTCGGCGAGGCGGCCCAGCGGGACGGGGCACGACAGCGGCCGCCGGTCGGGGGTCGGCTCCCCGCCGGCGAGGGCGGCGACGGCGGGACCGCACATCCGGCCCTGGCACCAGCCCATTCCGGCCCGGGTGAGGAGCTTGACCGTACGGGCGTCCCGCGCGCCGAGGTCCCGGACGGACTCCCGGACCAGCCCGGCCGGGACCTCCTCGCAGCGGCAGACGGGGGTGTCGTCCCGCAGCCAGCCGGTCCACCCGGCGCCGGGGCGGTGGGCGGCGCCCATGGCGTCGGCGAAGGCGCGCATCCGCGCGCGGCGGCGGAGCAGGGCCGGGGGGACGGCCCGGCCGGCGACCGTACGGGCGGCGATCTCCCCCTCGGTCAGGGCGAGTCCGACGCCGCCGATGCCCCCGGTCTCCCCCGCGGACCAGATGCCGGGCACCGAGGTGCGCTGGCCGGCGTCCACCTCCAGGGCGACGCCCCCGTCGGCGGTGCGGCGGGTGGCGCAGCCGAGGCCGGTGGCGAGCTCCAGCTGCGGTACCAGCCCGTGGCCCACCGCGAGCGCGTCGCACGGGATGCGGCGGGCGGTTCCGGGCACCGGGCTCCAGTCACGGCCGAGCCGGGCCACGGTGACCGCCTCGACGCGGTCGGTGCCGTGGGCCTCGGTGACGGCGTGCCGGGTGAGGAGGCGGACGCGGTGGCGCAGCAGGGCGCCGCCGTGCACGGCGGCCTCCGCGAGCTTGCCGGGGTTGCGCAGCAGCTCACGGGTGTGGGGGGCGTACGCGGTGTACGCCGCGGCCTCCACCACCGCGGGGACCGCGGCTCCGGCCGCGGCGAGGGAGCCGGCGACGGCGAGCAGCAGCGGCCCGCTCCCGGCGACGACGACGCGCCTGCCCGGCAGCACGAGCCCCGCCTTGAGCATGGCCTGGGCCCCGCCGGCGCCGACGACACCGGGCAGGGTCCAGCCGGGGAAGGGCAGTTGCCGCTCGTAGGCGCCGGTGGCGATCAGGACCGCGCGGGCCGGGACCGCCGCGGCGCGCTCCTCGGGACCGTGGCCCACGACGGCGTGCAGCGTCCAGGTGCCGCCGTCCGGGACCACCGTCCAGACGTGGTGCCCGGGCAGGTGGGTGATCCGGCCGGCCGACACGTGGGCGCGCAGGGCGGCTTCGCGGGTGGCGAAGTCCGCCCAGCCGTGGTGGAGGGCCTCGGGGCGGGCGGCGCCGAGACCGGGCGCGGGGTGGCGGTAGTACTGGCCGCCGGGCCGCTCCCCCGCGTCGAGGAGCGCGACCCGTAGGCCGAGCCCGGCGGCGGTGACGGCGGCGGCCAGCCCGGCGGGCCCGGCCCCCACGACGGCGAGATCGACAACGACCGCCCCCGTGCGGCCCGCCCCCGCGGGGCCGGCGGGGCCGGCAGGCTCGGGCGGGTGGGTCGCGCGGGGGTCAGACGGCGAGGTCGGCATGTCCGGTCCCCTCCTGGGTGGTGACGGCGTCCCCCGGGCGGGCCGGGACGAGGCAGGCGCGCTGGTTCGGGTGGCCGTTGACGGTGACGAGGCAGTCGTAGCAGGCCCCGATGCCGCAGAACGCGCCGCGCGGGGCACCGGTCCCGCGGGTGGTCCGCCAGGCGAGGATGCCGGCGGCCCACAGCACGGCGGCGACGGACTGGCCCGGCTGCGCGGGGAGTTCACGGCCGTCGAAGGTGACGGTGTGCGCCGGGGCCGGATCACCGCCGACCAGTGAGCGGGGCGTACGCATCAGGGGGTCCCTCCTCTGGGGTCGGTGCGGGGACGGGGCCGTTCGGGGCGGCGGGGGGCCGGGCTTTCGGGCCGGCTGCGCCTCGGTGGGCGCGCGCCCCGGCCCGCCCCCGTCATCGGGCCTCCGCGAAGCGGTCCGGGCGGAACGGGGCCGGGGAGAGGGGCGGTCGGGCTCCCGCGAGGGCGGCCGCGATCAGTGCGCCCGTCGCCGGGGCCAGGCCGATGCCCGCGCCCTCGTGCCCGCAGGCGTGCAGCAGTCCGGGGACGCGGGGGTCCGGGCCGATCGCCGGGAGGTGGTCGGGCAGGTACGGGCGGAAGCCGTGGTAGGTGCGCAGCACCCGGACCTCCGCCAGGACGGGGAAGAGCGCCGCCGCCTGCGCGGCCAGGCGCCGCAGGGCCTCCACCGACAGAGTCCGGTCGAAGCCGACCCGTTCGCGGGTGGCGCCGATCAGGACCGGGCCCGAGGGGGTTCCCTCGACCACGGCCGAGGACTGGAGGGCCGCGGAGCCGCTGGCGACGTCGGCGATGTAGTCGGCCGCGTAGACCTTGTGCCGGACGACGCGCGGCAGCGGTTCCGTCACCAGGACGAAGCCGCGGCGCGGCAGGACCGGCAGGGCCGTTCCGGCCAGGGAGGCGATGTGGCCGCCCCACGTCCCCGCCGCGTTGACCACCGCGGGGGCGCGGAGCTCGCGCCGGTCCGTGCGCACGCCCCGTACGGCGCCCGAGGTGTCGCGCAGGACGGCCGTCACCTCCTCCCCCGGGTACGTCCGCGCTCCCGAGGCGGCGAGCAGGCGGGCCGCCGCCTGGGCGGGCTGGACCTGGGCGTCCTGGGGGTAGAGGAAGCCCCCCGCCAGGCCCGGGGCCAGGTGGGGCTCCAGGCCGGGCAGATCGTCCGCCGCCAGTTCGACCGCCTCGACCCCGGCGGCGCGCTGGCCCTCGGCGAAGGTGCGCAGCGCCTTCAGGGCGCTCTCGTCGGGGGCGACGACGAGGCCGCCCTTGGCCTCGTACTCGACGGACGCGGGGAGCGCCGCGGCCAGTTCGCGCCACAGGCCGGCGGAGAGGAGGGCCAGGTCCAGCTCGGGTCCGGCCTCCTTGTCGGAGACGAGGAGGTTGCCCTCGCCCGCGCCGGTCGTGCCGCCCGCGACGGAGCCCCGGTCGACCACGGCCACGTGGAGGCCGGCGTGGGTCGCGTAGTACGCGCAGGCCGCTCCGACGACGCCCGCGCCGATGATCACGGCGTCCAGGGAATGGGTCTTGAGCACGGCAGTAATATGTCACATTCTTTAGGGCCTGCCCAGACCGTCCCGCGCCCCGGCGGGGACGCGGGACGGGCCGGCCGGATCAGCTGCGGAGCGGGCCCTCGCAGCTGTAGGACGAGGTCCCGGCGACCTTGTTGGTCCAGATCTCCACCGGGCCGAAGGAGCAGTTCATGTCGGCCAGGTTGTTGGAGGCCGCGCCCGCCCGGTCGAGGAGGAAGTAGTCGACCGTCTCGGACATGTCCTTGAAGTTCTGGTCGTCGCTGCGCCAGTTCTTCAGGTTCGCGGTGATGCGGCCGGTACAGGTGAAGCGGCGCTTCCCGGCGTCGCCGTTCTCCACGCAGTCGGGGGTGTTGTACGTGGCCGTGGCGAACGCCGACTTCACGGAGGCGAGCGCCGCGTCGCGCAGCCGGTCGTTGGGCGTGAAGGAGGTGTTCGGCACGTGGAGCTGGTCGACCTTGGCGATCTGGGCGGTCAGGAAGCGGTCGTAGTCGCGCTGCAGGTAGGCGTCGGCGCCCATCCGGTACCGCCAGGAGTCGTAGCCGGCCACGTCGTTGGCGCGCAGGTGGGTGTACATCTCGCGCAGCAGCGTGGGCTTCTCGGTCCACAGGAACTCGAAGAAGGTGCCCGCGTAGCTGTAGAAGCGGAAGCCGTCGCCGCCGTAGGTGGCGTTCAGCAGCTGCTCGACGGTCATGCGCGGCCCGCCGCCGGCCGTGTCGGCGATGACGCTCTTGACCAGGGACTTGCGGACGGCGATGCCGTTGTCGCGGGTGGCGCCGTCGAAGAACTCGGCGGTGCCCTCGTCCATGGCGGTCGTGCGGTCGCCCTCGTACCAGGGGCCCTCGCCGAAGAAGCCGGGCACCGCGTAGCGGCCGTTGAGGTAGTGCGTGTACTCGTGGCGGAAGAGCTCCTCGAGGGTGAGGGAGGAGTCCTGCGGGACGCGGCGCTGGTAGGTGTAGAAGGTGGCGCCGTTCTCGATGTAGATGCCTCCGTTGTCGGTGTCGTAGCCCGTCAGGATCGGGTGGTAGTTCTCGTAGTCGGCGCGGGAGGCGTAGAGCACGGTGGTCAGCGTGGTGTTGGGATCGTCCGCGAGCGGCGTGTCGGTCCCGAGCACGCGGTGGTACTGCGCCTTGACCTGCTTGCTCGCGTAGTAGAGCTGGTCGACGGTGGCGCGGTCCAGGCCGGTGCGGACCTTGATGGCGCCGTTGTCGTAGGTGTAGGTGTACGGGAAGATCTGCTTCTCGATGTCCTCCTTGCACACCCCGTACGGCTTGCAGGCCTGGAAGTAGTTGAGCCAGCCGACGAGCTTGGCCCAGGGCTGGCTGCCGTTGCCGAAGGCGGCCTTGACCGGCTCCAGCATGGCCCCCAGGTCGGCGGTGATCCGGTCCCGCAGGCCCGCGACCTCGCCGAAGCGGCCGTACTCGCCCAGCGCGTCGCGCGCCACCCAGGCGTTGGCGGTGCCCTTGAGGTGGACGTAGCCGGCGAAGGCCTTGAAGGCGGCCCGGTAGTCGGGGTCCGCGGCGACCGCGGCGTGGAAGGCCGCGTCCTGGTTGCCCGGGTAGACGCCCAGGTAGTTGACGGACAGGGCGGCCAGGGCGGCGCCCGCCCAGCCGGCGTCGAGGTGGGTGGCCGGATGGGCCGGGTCCATCGTGGCGAGGACCTTCTTGATCAGGCCGAGCTGGTGCTGGCGCAGGCCCGGCGCACTGGCGGCGTAGAGCGCCTCCCGCAGGGTCCTGGCGTTGGCGGGGGTCGCGTCGAAGGTGCGGGCGGCGTTGCCGAAGTCGGCGACCGCCCGGCGCATGGCGTCGACGGTCGGGGCGTCGGTGACGTCGATCTCGCCGCGGGAGTGGTCGTGGTAGGCGACGGCGTGCAGGTACGTGAACATCTCCTCCAGGTGGGAGGAGTTGCGGCCGTCGTGGTCGGCGGCCAGGGCGGATATCCGGCGGGAGACGGCCTGGACGTGCGCGTCGGACATGACGGGCGCCAGGCGCGCGTCCCAGGTCCAGACGAGGCTCCGCAGGCAGCCGTCGGCGAGGACCGCCGGGTCGCCGAGGAAGTCGGCGAACTGCTCGGGGGTGAGGTTCGTGATCCCGTCGAGGGTGCAGGGGACGGCGACGGCGAGGCTCCGCGCGGTCGGCGCGGCCTGCGCGGCCGACCGGGCGTTGTTCTCACTGCGCACGGACGGCGCCGGAGCGGCGGTGACCGTGCCGGGAACCCGGCCGGTGAGGGCCGTTCCGCCCGGGGCGGGCGCGGGCGCCGGGGCGTTGTCCCGGGCGTTGGCGAGGCGGTCCACCTCGTCGAACGGGTTCACCGCGGGGGCGCCGGAGGAGAAGGTGCCGGCGGCCGGGGCCCCGGCCGCGGTGGCGGGGGTCCCCCGGTCGGCGGCCCGGGTCACGGCCTGTCCGGCGGTGGCGAGGAGGGTGACCGCCACGGCGGCGGAGAGGAGGGACGTGCGCACAGCTCTGTGCTGGAACACCAAGGACTCCTGGGGGGAGGGGAGGTGGGGGACGTGGTGCGTGGCTGCCTTGCCGCACACGGCGTTTGACGGGAATTCACGTGGCGCGGTGTGAGCTGTAACATAGTAATGTGAAATTGCACTGACAAGCCCTCAGCGCACACCAGTTCACTTCTCCCCGAGGGAGCCCCCGTGACCGATACCCCCTCCCCACTCCACACCGGCAGCCACGACCTGCCCGTATCAGCGGAGTTGTCCCGGTTCATGGCAGGGGATTGGGCCGCCTCGCCGCTGCCCGGCCCCGCACACGTCCCGGCCCGCGCCGTCACTCCGGCCCGCCGCGCCCGGCTCTCGGCGCGCTTCCCCGGCGAGCGGCTGATCGTCCCGGCCGGCGAGCTCACGGTCCGCTCCAACGACTGCGACCACCGCTTCCGCCCGCACAGTGCGTACGCCTGGCTGACCGGCCTGACCGGCGAGGACCAGGCGGGCCACGTCCTGGTCATGGAACCGGCCGGCCCGCACGCCCACGAGGCGGTGCTGTACCTGCGGCCGCGCTCTCCGCGGGCGGACGGGCACGGGGAGTTCTACCGCGACCGCCGGTACGGGGAGTTCTGGGTCGGCCGCAGGCCGGACCTCGCCGAGGCGGAGCGCCTCACCGGCATCCGCTGCGCACACCTGGACGGGCTGGGCGCGCCGACCGGGCGCGACGCGGCCCGCGACACCGTACTGGCCTCGGCCCTCTCGGAGTTGCGCCTGGTGAAGGACGCCTGGGAGGTGGAACAGCTCCAGCTGGCCGTCGACCACACCGCGGCCGGTTTCGAGGACGTCGTCCGGTCACTGCCGCGGGCCCTGGCGCACCCGCGCGGGGAGCGGTGGATCGAGGGGGTCTTCGGCCTGCGCGCCCGTGCGGAGGGCAACGGCACCGGCTACGAGACGATCGCGGCCTCGGGCGCCCACGCCTGCGTGCTGCACTGGATCCGCAACGACGGCCGGCTGGACGGGAACGACCTGCTGCTGCTGGACGCGGGGGTGGAGACCGACTCCCTTTACACGGCGGACATCACCCGCACCCTCCCGCTGTCGGGCCGCTTCTCCCCCGTCCAGCGGCAGGTGTACGAACTGGTCCTGGCGGCCCAGGAGGCGGGCATCGCCGCGCTGCGTCCGGGCGCGAGCTTCCGGGACTTCCACCGGGCCGGCATGCGGGTGATCGCGGAGGGCCTGGCGGAGTGGGGCGTCCTGAAGCACGCGGAGGGCGACCTGCACCGGCGCTACACCCTGTGCAGCAGCGGGCACATGCTGGGCCTGGACGTGCACGACTGCGCGAAGGCGCGGTCGGAGACGTACCTGGACGGGGTCCTGGAGGAGGGCCAGGTCCTGACGGTGGAGCCCGGCCTGTACCTCCAGCCGGACGACGAGACCCTCCCGCCGGAGCTGCGCGGCATCGGCGTGCGCATCGAGGACGACCTGGTCGTCACGGCGACCGGCGCCCGGCTGATGTCGGGCGCGCTGCCGCGCACGGTGGCCGGCATCGAGGAGTGGATGGGACGGCTGCTGGAAACACGCTGACTACGCCCGCCCGCGACCGGCCCGAAGCGGGTTGCCCGAGGGCGGGCAGGGGCGCCTTCGGGGCGCGGGCGGCCTGCCTACGGCAGGACCGCGACCCCGTCGAGTTCGAGCATGGCCTGTTCGTCCCAGAGGCGGACCACGCCGACGACGGCCATCGCCGGGTAGTCGCGGCCCGCCAACCGGCGCCAGATCCGGCCCAGTTCGGCCGCATGGGACCGGTACGCCGCCACGTCCGCCGCGTACACCGTCACCCGGGCCAGGTCCGCGGGGGTCCCGCCCGCCGCGGCGAGGGCGGCCAGCAAATTGGACAGGGCGCGCTCGAACTGCTCGGGCAGGGTCTTCCCGGTCACCCGGCCGGCTCCGTCGAGCGCGGTCTGGCCCGCGAGGAACACGATCCGGGTGCCGGTCGCCGCCACGGCGTGCGAGAAGCCCGTCGGCGGCGACAGCTCCGCCGGGTTGATCCGTTCCGGGCTCACCGCGCGGCCACCCCTCCGGCCGCGGCGGCCGGGCGGCGGTCCGGGCCGCCCGGACCGTCCGGCGCCGCCGGACCCGCCGGACCTCCGGGCCCGGCCGGCAGGTCCCGGTACAGCTCCTTCGCGATGATCGTGCGCTGCACCTCGCTGGCCCCCTCGTAGATCCGCGGTGCCCGCACCTCCCGGTAGAGGTGTTCCAGCAGGTGGCCGCGGCGCAGGGCGACCGCCCCGTGCAGCTGGACCGCGTGGTCCACCACGTACTGCGCCGTCTCGGTCGCCAGCAGCTTCGCCATCGCCGCCCGGCGCGGGACGTCGGGGGCGCCCCGGTCGTGGGCTGCGGCCGCCGCGTAGACGAGCAGCCGGGCCGCCTCCGTGCGGGTGGCCATCTCGGCGACCCGGTGCGCCACCGCCTGGAGGTCGCTCAGCGTCCCGCCGAAGGCGGTCCGGCCCGCCGTGTGCGCGAGCGTCGCGTCCAGGGCGGCCCGCGCCATCCCCACCGCGAACGCGCCGACGCTCGGCCGGAAGAGGTTCAGCGTGTCCATCGCGACCCGGAATCCGCGCCCCGGCTCGCCCAGCAGGTCCCGCGGCCCGACCCGCACCCCGTCGAAGGCCAGGGTGCCGATGGGGTGCGGGGAGAGCATGTCCAGGGCCTCGCCGGCGAGGCCGGCGCGGTCCGCGGGGACCAGGAACGCCGACACCCCCTTGGCGCCCGGCCCCTCACCCGTCCGGGCGAACACGGTGTAGAAATCCGCCTCCGGGGCGTTCGAGATCCAGCACTTCCGGCCGTCCAGCCGCCAACCGGCCCCGCCGCCCGACCCGCCCCCGGCCGCCGACCCGCTCCCCGGTCCGGACCCGGACCGGGCCCCCGGCCCCGACCCGGCCCCCGCCCCCTCCCGCGTGGCCGTCAGGGTCAGCGCCGCCGCGTCCGAGCCCGCCCCCGGCTCGCTGAGCGCGAAGGCCGCCACCGTCCGTCCGGCGCGCACCCCCGGCAGCCACCGCTCCCGCTGCTCCGCGCTGCCCCACCGCTGCACGGGGTGGGCCCCGAGCCCCTGGAGGGCCAGCGCGGTCTCGGCCTCCGTGCAGGCGTAGGCGAGGGACTCCCGCAGCAGGCACAGCTCCAGCGCGCCCGCGGTGAAGACCCGCTCCAGCAGGCCCAGCTCACCGAGCGCCGCCAGCAGCGGGCGGTTGACCCGCCCCGGCTCCCCCTTCTCGGCCAGCGGCCGCAGCCGCTCGGCCGACAGTGCGCGCAACTGCCCGCACCACTCCTCCTGGTCCACCCCGAGCGCGAATCCGGTCATTCGAACATCCCCGCATCTATCGCGTCCTGTTGACTGCCGTCACCATCACGATACGCTCGTGGCGCGACCGCACGGCCGGCTCCATCCACATCCGGACCGTCGCAAGGGGGCGAACCCGCCTTGGACCTCAAGCCATCCGCTCACGTCGACACCTTTGCCCGCGACCACCTGCCGCCCGCCGACAGCTGGCCGGAACTCCTCTTCGAGCTGCCCGAACTGGCCTACCCCGACCGCCTGAACTGCGCGGCCGAACTGCTGGACGCCACCATCGACCGGTTCGGACCCGACCGCCCGGCCTTCCGCGGCGGCTCCGGCGAGGTGTGGACGTACGGCGGGCTCCGCGAACGCGTGGGCCGCCTCGCCCACGTGCTCACCGTCGACCTCGGGGTCGTCCCCGGCAACCGGGTGCTCCTGCGCGGCCCCACCGGCCCCTGGCTCGCCGCCTGCTGGCTCGCGGTGGTGAAGGCGGGCGCGGTCGCGGTGACCGTCCTGCCCCAGCAGCGGGCCCGGGAGCTGGCCACGGTGTGCGCCCTGGCCCGGGTGCGGCACGCCCTGTGCCACGCGGGCGTACTGGACGACCTGGTCAAGGCCGAGGTGGCGGGGCTGCGGATCACCGCGTACGGCGGCGAGGAGCCGGACGACCTGCTGCGCCTCGCCGAGCGGCACGCGGGGGCGCCCTTCCCCGCCGTGGAGACCTCCGCCGACGACGTCGCCCTCATCGCCTTCACCTCGGGCACCACCGGGCGGCCCAAGGGCTGCATGCACTTCCACCGCGATCTGCTCGCGGTGGCCGACACCTTCTCCCGCGCCGTCCTGCGCCCGCGGCCGGACGACGTCTTCGCGGGCAGTCCGCCGCTCGGCTTCACCTTCGGCCTCGGCGGACTGGTCGTCTTCCCGCTGCGGGCGGGCGCCTGTGCGCTGCTGCTGGAGGAGGCGGGCCCGCGGCAGCTGCTGCCCGCGCTCGCCGAGCACCGCGTGACGGTCCTGTTCACCGCCCCCACCGCGTACCGGGCGATGCTGGACGCCCTGGGCCCGTACGACGTGGGCGCCCACGACCTCTCCGCGCTGCGCCGCTGCGTGTCGGCCGGGGAGAACCTGCCGGCCGCGACCTGGCTGGCCTGGCACCGGCGGACCGGGCTGCGGATCATCAACGGCATCGGGGCCACCGAACTGCTGCACATCTTCATCTCGGCCGCCGACGAGGACATCCGGCCCGGTACCACCGGCCGGGTGGTGCCGGGCTGGCAGGCCCGCGTGGTGGACCCCGCCGGGCGGCCCGTCCCGGACGGCGGGCCCGGGCTGCTGGCGGTACGGGGCCCGGTCGGCTGCCGGTACCTGGCCGATCCGCGGCAGACGGAGTACGTGCGGGACGGCTGGAACCTGACCGGTGACACCTACGTCCGGGACCAGGAGGGCTACTTCCGCTACGTGGCCCGCGCCGACGACATGATCATCTCATCGGGCCACAACATCGCGGGCCCTGAGGTCGAGGAGGCGCTGCTGCGCCATCCGGACGTGGCCGAGGCCGCGGTGGTGGGCCGCCCGGACGAGCGGCGCGGGCAGATCGTGGTGGCGTACGCCGTCGCGCGCGGGGGCGCGGTGCTGTCCGAGGAGGCGCTGCGGGAGTTCATGCGGGCCGAGCTGGCCCCGCACAAGTGCCCCCGCGTCTTCGTCTTCCTGCCCGTGCTCCCCCGTACGGCGACGGGCAAGCTGCAGCGGTTCCGGCTGCGCGGGGACGGCCCGCCGCCGCGGCCCGGCCCGACCGGAGGGGCCGGACAGGTCCTAGAGTGAACCCGTGGTCGAGCAGCACACCCCGCGATCCCTGATCGTCACGTTCTACGGAGCCTACGGGCGGGCCTTCGAGGGCCCGGTCCCGGTGTCCGCGCTGGTCCGCCTGCTGGGCGCGGCCGGCGTGGACGCCCCGTCGGTCCGCTCCTCGGTGTCCCGGCTGAAGCGGCGCGGCTTCCTGCTGCCCGCGCGCGCGGGCGGCGGCGCGGCGGCGTACGAGCTGTCCGAGGAGGCCCGGCAGCTGCTGGACGACGGCGACCGGCGGATCTACGGCGGCGGCGCGCCGTCCGACGGTTGGCTGGTGGCGGTCTTCTCGGTGCCGGAGCAGGAGCGGAGCAAACGGCACCTGCTGCGCTCCCGGCTGGCGCGGCTCGGCTTCGGCGCGGTGGCGCCGGGCGTGTGGATCGCCCCCGCCGGGCTGGCCGAGGAGACGGCGCACACCCTGGACCGGCTGCGCCTGACGCCGTACGTGGAGCTGTTCCGCGGCGACCACCTGGGCTTCGCCCCGACCTCCGAGGCCGTGGCCCGCTGGTGGGACCTGGCGGCGCTCGCCAAGCAGCACGAGGAATTCCTGGACCTGCACGAACCGGCCCTGCGGGCAATCCAGTCGGGTTCCGAGCCGACGCCGCAGGAGGCGTACCGCGGCTACCTCCTCGCCCTGGACAGCTGGCGCCGCCTGCCGTACGCGGACCCGGGCCTGCCCCGCGAGCTGCTCCCGTCGGACTGGCCGGGCGACCGGGCGGCGGCCGTCTTCGCCGAGCTGCACGCGCGGCTGCGGGATGCGGGCGCGCGGTACGCGCAGCCGTGAGCGGCGGTCCGGCGCCGCACCCGGGCGCGGGGGCCGGGCGTCAGCCGCGTCCCGCGGGCGGGGGGCGGCTGCCCGCCCGGTAGGGGGCGGGCCAGGGGGCGGCCGGTCCCCCGTAGGACTGCTCGGCGGCCGCGTGCAGGGTCCAGTGGGGGTCGTACAGGTGCGGCCGGCCCACCGCGCAGAGGTCAGCCCGCCCCGCCAGCAGCAGGGAGTTCACGTCGTCCCAGGAGGAGATCGCGCCGACCGCGATGACGGGGACGCCGAGCGCGTTGCGGATGCGGTCGGCGTGGGGCGTCTGGTACGAACGCCCGTACTCGGGGCTCTCGTCCGCGACCACCTGGCCGGTGGAGACGTCCACGGCGTCCGCGCCGTGGGCGGCGAAGGCGGCCGCGATCTCCACGGCCTCCTCGTCGGTGGTGCCCCCGGGGGCCCAGTCGGTGGCGGAGAGGCGGACCGTCATCGGGCGCTCCGCGGGCCAGACGGCGCGCACGGCGTCGAAGACCTCCAGCGGGAAGCGCAGCCGGTTCTCCAGGGGGCCGCCGTAGGCGTCGGTGCGGTGGTTGGTCAGCGGTGAGAGGAACCCGGAGAGCAGGTAGCCGTGGGCGCAGTGCAGTTCCAGCAGGTCGAAGCCGCAGTCCGCGGCGCGGGCGGCGGCGGTCTCGAAGTCGGAGCGCACGGCGTGGAGGCCGGCGGTGTCGAGGGCCCGCGGGACGGCCGAGACGCCGGGCCGGTAGGGCAGCGCGGAGGCAGCCACCAGCGGCCAGTTGCCCTCCGGCAGGGGATCGTCCATGCCCTCCCACATCACGCGGGTGGAGCCCTTGCGGCCCGCGTGGCCGAGCTGGACGCCGAGCGCGGTGCCGGGCGCGGAGGTGTGGACGAAGCCGGCGATCCGCTTCCAGGCGTCGGCCTGCTCCTGTGTGTAGAGCCCGGCGCAGCCCGGGGTGATCCGGCCCCGTGCGCTGACGCAGACCATCTCGGTCATGACGAGGGCGGCGCCGCCGAGCGCCCGTGCGCCCAGGTGCACCAGGTGGAAGTCGCCGGGCACCCCGTCCCGGGCGGCGTACATGTCCATCGGCGAGACGACGACGCGGTTGCGCAGGGTCAGCCCGCGCAGGGTGAACGGGGTGAACATCGGCGGGGTGGGAGGCTGCGGGGGGCTCCCGTCCGGGCAGCCGAAGTCCCGCTCCACGGCGCGGGTGAACCGCTCGTCGCGCAGCCGCAGGTTGCCGTGGGTGACCCGGCGGCTGCGCGTGAGGAGGTTGAAGGCGAACTGCCGGGCCGGCTGGCCGGTGTACCCGGCGAGCTCCTCGAACCAGCGCATGCTGGCGGCGGCCGCGCGCTGGGTGCTGGCGACGGCCGGCCGCCGCGCGGCCTCGTAGGCGGCGAGCGCGGCGGGTACGTCCGGGCCGGCGGCCCCCGCCCCGGCCGCGCCGAGCGCCTCGGCGAGGGCGAGCGCGTCCTCCACGGCGAGCTTGGTGCCGGAGCCGATGGAGAAGTGCGCGGTATGGGCGGCGTCGCCGAGCAGCACCACGTTGCCGTGCGACCAGCGCGCGTTGGTCACCGTGGGGAACCGCGTCCACGCGGACCGGTTCCCGCGCAGCGGTCGCCCGCGCAGGGCCTCGCTGAAGACCTTGGCGCAGCGGGCGGCCGATTCGTCCTCGTCGCACCGGTCGAGTCCCGCCGCCCGCCAGACCTCCTCGCGCATCTCGACGATCACGGTGGAGGCGCCGGACCGGCCGTGCGGTCCGGCGGGGTCCGCCGCCGTGGGGCGGCCCCGCGCCGGGCGGGCGTACGGGTAGGCGTGCAGCTGCATGACGCCGTGCTCGGTCTCCGCGATCTCGAAGCGGAAGGCGTCGAGGGCGAAATCGGCGGCCAGCCAGACGTAGCGGCACCGGCCGGCGGTCACGGTCGGCCGGAAGTGCGCGGCCCCGGCCGCGCGGATCGCGCTGTGCACCCCGTCGGCCGCGACCACCAGGTCGTACCCGGCGCACAGGGTGCGGGCGTCGGGGGCGTCGGTGCGCAGGCGCAGCCGGACGCCGAGGTCGGCGCAGCGCTCGTGCAGGATCTCCAGGAGCCTGCGCCGGCCGAGGGCGGCGAATCCGTGGCCGCCGGAGGTGAGCGTCCGCCCGCGGTGCACGACGTCCACGTCGTCCCAGCGGACGAACTCGGCGCTCAGGGCCGCGTGGACCGCCGTGTCGGCCCGCTCGATGCCGCCGAGGGTCTCGTCGGAGAGGACCACGCCGAAGCCGAAGGTGTCCTCGGGCGCGCGTCGTTCCCAGAGCTCCACCCGGTGCCCCTGCCGGGCGAGCAGTGCGGCAGCGTACAGTCCGCCCGGTCCCCCGCCCGCGACGGCGACCCGCAGGGCGTACCCGGTCATCCGGCTACCTGCCCTTCCACCGGGGCGGCCGCTTCCCGGTGAAGGCCGCGTGGAACTCCGCGTAGTCCTGTCCGTTCATCAGCAGCGCCTGGGTGTTGGCGTCGAGTTCCACGGAGGCGGCGAGCGGCATGTCGAGCTCGGCGGTGAGGAGCGCCTTGGTCTGCGCGTAGGCGAGGGCGGGTCCGGCGGCGAGGTGCGCGGCGAGTTCGGCGGCCCGTACGTGGGCCTTGCCCTCCTCGGTGAGCTCGCTGAGCAGGCCGATGCGCTCCGCCTCCGGGGCGCGTACGGGCTCTCCGAGCATGAGCAGCCGGGTGGCGTGGCCGAGGCCGACGACGCGGGGCAGCAGGTAGGCGGCGCCCATGTCCCCGCCGGAGAGCCCGACGCGGGTGAAGAGGAAGGCGAAACGGGCGGTGGGGTCGGCGATGCGGAAGTCGGCGGCGAGCGCGAGGACGGCTCCGGCGCCGGCGGCGACCCCGTGGACGGCGGCGATCACCGGGAACGGGCACTCCCGGACGGCCCGGACGACGTGGCCGGTCATCCGGTTGAAGTCGAGGAGCTGGGCGGTGTCCATGGCGAGGGTGGCGCCGATGATCTCGTCCACGTCCCCGCCGGAACAGAAGCCGCGGCCCTCGCCGCCGAGCACGAGGGCGCGCACGGAGCGTTCGCGGGAGAGTTCGGCCAGCAGATCGCGCAGGTCGGCGTAGGCGCCGAAGGTGAGCGCGTTCAGCTTGTCGGGGCGGTCGAAGGTGACGGTGGCCACGCCGTCCTGCCGGGTCACCCGCAGGTGGCGCCACCGTTCGGTCGCTGTCGTGGAACCGGTGAAGGGGCTCACACGCTCGACGGTATCACCGCCCCGTGACTGCCGTCACGAAAACGCGACACCGTGAAGGGCGGGCCGCCACGCGCCCCGAAGGTCCCGTCCGGCCGGTCGCCCTGGTCCCGCGCGTTTCGGACGGGGTGCCCTACGGTCCGTCGTTTCCACTTCGTATCGTTGAAAGCGGACCCATTCCCTTCGGAGGGCCCGCCCCCTCCCCGAACGACCCCACGGAACGGACGGACCTGCCGTGCCCGACGCCTCCGCCTGGCGGATCGCCCTGCCGCACACGGCCGCCGCCGTGCCCATGGCCCGGGCGCTCGTCCGTACCGCCCTCGCGGACCTCGCCGAACCGTCGGCCGACAGCGACACGGCGGAGCTGCTGACGGCGGAGCTGGTCGCCAACGCCGTCGAGCACACCGCCGCGGGGGCTCCGATCGAGCTGGTCGTCGAACTGCTGGCGAGCGGCTGCCAGGTCGAGGTCCACGACGGCGATCCGCAGCCGCCCGGCGGTCTCTCGGCCCGCGCGGACGACTGCCCTCCCGATCCGTGGCAGGAACACGGCCGCGGGCTGCTGCTGATCCGCGCCCTGAGCTCCGCCTGCGGGCACCGCCGTACCGCGGCCGGCAAGGCCGTGTGGTTCACCCTGCCCCCGCGGGGCGCGCCGGCATGACTATGCGGCGGGCCCGGCGAGGGTGGCGACCAGCACGGCCTTGATGGTGTGCAGCCGGTTCTCCGCCTCGTCGAAGACGACGGAGTGCACCGATTCGAAGACCTCGTCGGTGACCTCGAGGGAATCGAGCCCGTGCCGCTCCAGGATTCCGCGGCCCACCTCCGTGCCGAGGTCGTGGAAGGCGGGCAGGCAGTGCAGGAACCGCACGTCCGGGTTGCCGGTCGCGCGCAGCACGTCCATGGTGACGGCGTACGGGGACAGCGCCGAGATCCGCTCGTCCCAGACCTCCTTGGGCTCGCCCATGGACACCCACACGTCGGTGGCGACGAAATCGGCCTGGGCGACCCCCTCGGCCAGGTCCTCGGTCAAGGTGATGCGCGCCCCGCTGGCGGCCGCGAGCTCGTGCGCGCGGGCCACCACGGACGCGGCCGGCCAGTAGGCCTCGGGCGCGACGATCCGTACGTCCATGCCCAGCAGCGCGCCGGTGACGAGGTAGGAGTTGCCCATGTTGAAGCGGGCGTCGCCCAGGTAGGCGAAGGCGATCCGCTCCAGCGGCTTGGCGCTGTGCTCGGTCATGGTGAGGATGTCGGCCAGCATCTGGGTGGGGTGCCAGTCGTCCGTCAGGCCGTTGAAGACGGGCACGCCGGCGTGGGCGGCGAGCTCCTCCACGGCGCGCTGGCTGTCACCCCGGTACTCGATCCCGTCGAACATCCTCCCGAGGACGCGGGCGGTGTCCTTCACCGACTCCTTGTGGCCCATCTGCGATCCGGACGGGTCCAGGTAGGTGGTGTGGGCGCCCTGGTCGGCGGCGGCGACCTCGAAGGCGCAGCGGGTGCGCGTGGAGGTCTTCTCGAAGATCAGGGCGATGTTCCTGCCCTGGAGCCGGCGCTGCTCGACGCCGGCCCTCTTGGCCGCCTTGAGCTCGGCGGCGAGCTCGATCAGACCGCGGAACTCGGCGGCGGTGAAGTCGAGCTCCTTCAGGAAACTGCGGCCGACGAGGTCGGTGGCCATGGCGTCGCTCCAGCGTGACGATAACAGGGAATGCTGGAAGTCTATACGACGCCTTGTATTGATATACAGGCCCGGGGTGGTCTCAGACGGGGTCCCGTTCGACCGGGCAGCTCATGCAGCGCGGGCCGCCCCGGCCGCGGCCCAGCTCGCTGCCCGGGATCTCGATGACCTCGATGCCCTCCTTGCGCAGGTGGGTGTTGGTCGTCACGTTCCGCTCGTAGGCGACGACCACCCCCGGTTCCACGGCCAGCACGTTGCACCCGTCGTCCCACTGCTCCCGCTGCGCCGAGTGCACGTCCTGGGTGGGGGTCAGGACCCGGATCGAGTCCAGCCCGAGGGCCGCCGCGATGGCCCGGTGCATGTGCTCCGGCGGGTGGTCGGTCACCTTGAGCTCCTGCGCGCCGGCGCCCGGCTCGATCGTGTAGGAGCGGAGCATGCCGAGCCCCGCGTACTGGGTGAACGTATCTCCGTCGACCATCGTCATCACCGTGTCCAGGTGCATGAAGGCCCGCCGCTTGGGCATGTCGAGGGCCACGATGGCGGTCGCCGATCCGGCCGCGAACAGGCCCCGCGCCAGCATCTCCACGGCCTGCGGTGTGGTCCGCTCGCTCATGCCGATCAGCACGGCGCCGTTGCCGATGACGAGCACGTCCCCGCCCTCGATGGTCGAGGGGTAGTCCTCCTGCCCCCGCGACCAGTAGGGGAAGGGGCCGCGGGAGGTGAAGAGCGGGTGGTGCCGGTAGATCGCCTCGAAGTGGACGGTCTCGCGCTGCCGGGCCGGCCAGCGCATCGCGTTGACCGACACCCCGTCGTAGATCCACGCCGAAGTGTCCCGGGTGAAGAGGTGGTTGGGCAGCGGCCCCAGCAGGAAGTCGTCCAGCTCCATGGCGTGGAAGCGCACCGACACCGGCTCGGCGTGCCGCTCCAGGAACTCCCGCTTGGTCGTCCCGCCGACGAGCGCCTCGGCCAGCTCCGCCGAGCCGAGCCCGTCGTGGACCGCCCGCAGGTGGTCGGTGGCGAGCGGACCGTACTCCTTCTCGTCGAAGACCCGGTCCAGGACGAGCCGCCTGGCCTCCGGGATCTCCAGCACCTCGCGCAGCAGGTCGCCGAAGAGGTGGACGGCCACCCCCCGGTCGCGCAGGACGTCCGCGAACCCGTCGTGCTCCTGGCGGGCCCGGCGCACCCACAGCACGTCGTCGAAGAGGAGCGCGTCCTTGTTGCCCGGCGTGAGCCTCTTCAGCTCCAGGTCGGGCCGGTGGAGGATGACGCGGCGCAGCCGCCCGGTCTCGGAGTCGACGTGGAATCCCATGCCGTACACGTTCCCAGACCGGGCGGCTCTTTGACGTGGCGTCGGCCGGGCAGCCTCAGCGAAGGCCGAGAAGCGCGGTCGGGGCGCCGGTCAGTTCGGGGGCGATCACACCCAGCTTGGGCACGGTCAGGTTCGGCAGCCCGGAGTTGGAGGCGTCCGGCATGGTCAGCGGAGAACCGGCCACGAGACCGGGGGTACGGGCGCGCATGGTGGTCGCCGGCGCGTCCAGGGAACCTTCGCCGTCCGTCTCGGGCTTGCCCAGCAGGTTGGGCACCGGCGAGGTGACGAGGGTGTTGCCGAGCTCGGTCCCGAGCGGGATCGTCGGGAGCAGGGGGGTCGGCAGCATGTCCCCCGTGTGGTGCCGGGGGACGTCGGGCGCCCCGACGACCGGCACCGGCACGCCGGTCGCGACGCGGGGGGCGTCCACGCCCAGCGTCGTCTCGACTGCCTCCAGCGGGACACCGACCGGGACCGAGTCGGCCACGGCCGGGGTGGCCGCGCCGGCCGCGGCCATACAGGTCAAGAGTGCCGCAATGCTTCCGCGCGCGGTCATCTTCATAGGTGACGTTCCGTCCTTCCAGGGTCTGCGGACATTCCGCTGTGCTGGATGAACGATCCCGCCGGTGGTTTTCCCGGAGTTCTCCGCGAAAGTTCCCCCATACGACCTAATTCACGGCCGTACGGGGGTCCTTGCTTTACGGCAGGTGCTGTCCAGCACGGCCCGGCGGGGCGCTCCGGCTCAGAGCCGGGGGTCGACCGGCTCCGACTCCAGGGCGAGCACCGCGAAGACCGCCTCGTGGACCCGCCACAGCGGCTCCCCGGCCGCCAGCCGGTCCAGCGCCTCCAGCCCGAGCGCGTACTCCCGCAGTGCCAGGGAGCGCTTGTGGCCCAGGAACCGCTCGCGCAGCCGCTCCAGGTGGTCGGGGCGCGTGTACTCCGGACCGTAGATGATCCGCAGGTACTCGCGCCCGCGCACCTTGACCCCGGGCTGCACCAGCCGGCCCTTGCCGTCCCGGGCGTACGCCTGGAGCGGCTTGACCACCATGCCCTCTCCCCCGGCTGCCGTCAGCCGCGACCACCAGTCGGTGCCCGCGCGCACCGACTCCTCGTCCCCGGTGTCCACCAGGACGCGTCCGGTGCGGCGCAGCAGCCCGGTCCCGGACGCCTCGTCCGCGGCGACGAGGCGGTCCAGCCAGAACAGCTGCTCGTCGTGGGGCACGGCTGCCAGCGAGCGGCCGGCCGCGGCCAGCAGCTGGAACGGCGCGAACCGTACGCCGTCCAGTCCGTCGGTGCTCCAGCAGTAGCGGCGGTACGCCTCGGTGAAGGCGGCCGCGTCCGCGGCCCGGCCGCGCTGGCGCTCCAGCAGCACGCCGGTGTCGACGCCCCGGCCGGCCGCGGCTTCCAGGGCGCCGATCGCGTCGGGGAAGACGGCGCGGGAGGCCGCGCCCACGGCGGCGTACTGGCTGCGCAGCAGGCCGCCCGACTTCAGCGACCAGGGCAGGAGTTCACCGTCGACCAGCAGCCAGTCGGTGTCCAGCTCCTCCCAGAGCCCGGCGTCGGTGACCGCCGCGCGCAGCCGGGCGAGGACCTCCTCGGTGACCTCGGGCTCGCGGAAGAAGGCCCGCCCGGTACGGGTGTACACGGAACCCGTCGGGCCGTCGACGCCGAACCGCTCGCGCGCCGCGCCGGCGTCCCGGCAGACCAGGACGGTGGCCCGGGAGCCCATGTGCTTCTCCTCGCAGACCACTTGGGCGACGCCGTCCTTGCGGTACTGGGCGAAGGCCTCGGCCGGGTGCTCCAGGTACCCCTCCTCGCGCGAGGTGGCCGTCGGCGCCATCGTCGGCGGCAGGTACGGCACCAGCCGGGGGTCCACCGCGAAGCGGCTCATGACCTCCAGGGCGGCGGCCGCGTTCTCCTCCCGGACGGTGACGTTGCCCAGGTGCCGGGTCTGGACGATCCGGCGCCCGTGGACGTCGGCCAGGTCGAGCGGGCGGCCGTCGTGGCCGCCCGGCGCCTCGGCGGCGAGCGGCTTGACCGGCTCGTACCACACCTTCTCGGCCGGTACGTCGACCAGTTCGCGCTCGGGCCAGCGCAGGGCGGTCATCCTCCCGCCGAAGACGGCTCCGGTGTCGAGGCAGATCGTGTTGTTGATCCAGGCGGTGTCCGGGACCGGGGTGTGGCCGTAGACCACGGCGGCCTTGCCGCGGTAGTCCTCGGCCCACGGGTAGCGCACGGGCAGGCCGAACTCGTCGGTCTCCCCGGTGGTCTCCCCGTACAGGGCGTGGGAGCGGACCCGGCCGGAGGTCCGGCCGTGGTACTTCTCCGGCAGGCCGGCGTGGCAGACGACGAGCCGGCCGCCGTCGAGCACGTAGTGGCTGACGAGACCGCGGATGAACTCCCGCACCTGCTCGACGAACTCCGGGGGCTCCTGCTCCAGCTGCTCGATCGTCTCGGCCAGTCCGTGGGTCCGCTGGACGGTGGAGCCCTTCAGGTGGCGGCCGAGCTTGTTCTCGTGGTTGCCGGGCACGCACAGGGCGGCGCCGGAGGCGACCATGCCCATGACGCGGCGCAGGACGCCCGGACTGTCCGGCCCGCGGTCGACGAGGTCGCCGACGAAGACGGCGGTGCGCCCGTCGGGGTGGACGCCGTCCTCGTAACCGAGCTTGGCGAGCAGGGTCTCCAGCTCGGAGGCGCAGCCGTGGACGTCACCGATGATGTCGAAGGGACCGGTGAGGTGGGTGAGGTCGTTGAACCGCTTCTCCAGGACGACCTCGGCGGTCTCCGCCTCCTCGACGGTGCGCAGGACGTGCACCTTGCGGAAGCCCTCGCGCTCCAGGCCGCGCAGCGAGCGGCGCAGGTCGCGGCGGTGCCGCTGGATGACGGCGCGGGGCAGGCCGGCCCGGTCGGGGCGGGCCGCGTTGCGCTCGGCGCAGACCTGTTCGGGGAGGTCGAGGACGATCGCGACGGGCAGCACGTCGTGTTCGCGGGCCAGCCCGACCAGCTGCCGCCGCGCCTCGGCCTGGACGCTGGTGGCGTCGACGACGGTGAGGCGGCCGGCGGCCAGGCGCTTGCCGGCGATGTAGTGCAGGACGTCGAAGGCGTCCTTGCTCGCTCCCTGGTCGTTCTCGTCGTCGGCGACCAGGCCGCGGCAGTAGTCCGAGGAGATCACCTCGGTGGCCTTGAAGTGCTTGCGGGCGAAGGTGGACTTCCCCGATCCGGTGGCCCCGATCAGGACGACGAGGGACAGGTCGGGGACGGGAAGTACGCGGTGCCGGGCGGTGTCCGCGGAGGTGTCGGTGGTGTCTGTGGTGCCGGTGGTGTCGGTGGTGTCGGTCATGCTGCCTCGCCCTCCTTCGGGGTGTCGGTGCCGGTCGCGGTGCTGTCGGTTCCGGTGTCGGACCGGGTGAAGACCGCCATCTGGGTCGGCGGTCCGACCTCGGGGTCGTCGTCGCCGACGGGGACGAACCCGACCCCGTAGCCGTGCCGCTGCGCGACCTGCCCCGCCCACGCCCGGAACTCCTCGCGGGTCCACTCGAAGCGGTGGTCGCCGTGGCGGACGTGCCCGGCGGGCAGGGTCTCCCAGCGGACGTTGTACTCGACGTTCGGCGTGGTCACGAGGACCGTGCGGGGACGGGCCGAGCCGAAGACGGCGTACTCCAGGGCGGGGAGCCGGGGCAGGTCCAGGTGCTCGATGACCTCGCTCAGCACGGCCGCGTCGTAGCCCGCCAGCCGCTTGTCGGTGTAGGCGAGCGAGCCCTGGACCAGTCGGACGCGGGAGCTCTGCCGCTCCCCCATCCGCTCCAGGCGCAGCCGCTTGGCCGCGAGGTTCAGCGCCCGCACGGAGACGTCGACACCGACGATCTCGGTGTACGCGGGGTCCTTGAGCAGCGCCTGCACCAGCTGGCCCTGGCCGCAGCCGAGGTCCAGCACCCGCCGGGCACCCGCACCGCGCAGGGCCGCGAGGATGGCCTCGCGCCGCTGCACGGCGAGCGGGACGGGCCGCTCCTCCGTGTCCCTGTCCTCATCGACGGCGTTGTCGAGGTCCTCGACCTCACTGCCGTCGGCCTCGGCGAGCCGGACCAGCTCCAGGCGCTCCAGCGCGTCCCGGGTCAACCGCTTGTGGCGGGCGAGGTAGCGGGAGCTGATCAGGGCGTTCTCGGGGTGGGCGGCGAGCCAGCCCTCCCCCGCCCGCAGCAGCTTGTCGACCTCGTCCGGGGCGATCCAGTAGTGCTTGGCGTCGTCGAGCACCGGCAGCAGCACGTAGAGCTGGCGCAGGGCGTCCGCGAGCGCCGGCTCCCCCTCCAGCACGAGCCGCACGTACCGGGAGTCCCCCCACTCGGGGAACCGCTCGTCGAGCGGCAGCGGCTCGGCCCGTACGAGGTCCCATCCGAGCGGACCGAACAGCCGGTGCACGAGGTCGGCGCCGCCGCGGGCGGGCAGTACCGGGATCTCGATCCGCAGCCGCCTGGTCTGTTCCGGAAGGTCCGGCCGGGCGGTGCACCGGCCGTTGAGCGCGGAACGGAACACCCCGCCGAGCGCGACGGCGAGCAGGGAGGAGGCGGCGTACGGCCGGTCGTTGACGTACTGCGCCAGTGCGGTGTCGGGCGCTCCGCCCCGACCCTTGCCCTGACCGCGCCGCACGAGCGCGACGGGGTCCACCTCCAGCAGCAGGGCCGCAGTGCACCGCTCGGCCGTGGCCTCGGGGTAGAACACGTGGGCGGTGCCGTGGGAGGTGGAGAACGCCTGCACCTTGCCGGGATGCTTGTGCAGCAGGAAGCCCAGGTCGGTGGCGGGTCGTTCGGGGGAGCCGGTGGTGGAGATCGTCAGGAACACACGGCCGATTGTTGCCGGTGGCCGTCCCTGTCTGCCTGCTATTTTCCGCGGTCCCGGATTCCGGGCGGGCGGGCGGACAGCTCGGCGATGCGGTCGGGTCCGATGCGGCAGCAGCCGCCGATGAGGCGGGCTCCGGCGTCGTGCCAGGCGGCCGCGGACCAGCCGGCGGGGACGGCCGGGGCGTGCCAGGTGGCGGTGGCCGCCTCCCACACCGATCCGTCGTTGGGATAGGCCACGAGCGGCGTCCGGACGGCCCCGGCAGCCGCCCCGGCCGCGGCCGCGGCCGTCCGCAGGGCGGGCAGGACCTCCGCCGGGTCGCAGCAGTTGACCCCGAGCGCGATGACCTGCGGCGACCCGGCGGCGAGCGCGAAGGCCCCGGACAGGGGCGCGCCGGAGCGGGTGCGGCCGCCGGCGGCCGTGTAGGCCAGCCAGGCCGGGGCGCCCGTCTCCGCGAGCACGGTGAGCAGGGCCTCGGCCTCGTCGGGGTCGGGGACGGTCTCCAGCGCCAGGACGTCGGGCCCGGCGGCGAGCAGGGCCTCGACGCGGGGGCGGTGGAAGGCGGCGAGCTCGCGCACGGTCAGCCCGTACCGGCCGCGGTACTCGGAGCCGTCCGCGAGCACCGCCCCGTACGGCCCCACCGAGGCGGCCACCCACACGTCGTGGTCGGCGGCCTCGGCCGCGCGGGCGGCGAGGTCGACGCTGCGGTGCAGCAGCGCGGTGGTCGCGCCGCGGTCGTACCCCCGGGCGGCGAAGGCCTCGTAGCCGATCTGGTAGCTCGCGGTGGTCAGCACCTGCGCGCCGGCCCGCGCGTACGCCGTGTGGGCGGCCGCCACCTGGTCCGGCTGCTCGGCGAGCACCCGGGCCGTCCACAGCCCCCCGGACAGGTCGCAGCCCTGGGCGGCGAGCTGGTTGCCCAGCCCGCCGTCCAGGATCACGGTCCGCCGTGCCAGTGCCTCGGCGAGGGGGCCGGACGCGCGCGTCATCGGTGCCGTCCCCCCTCAGCCCAGCTGGGACAGGACCCGGGCGGAGATCAGCTCCAGGTGGTCGAGGTCGTCGAGGTCGAGGAGCTGGAGGTAGACGCGGGAGGAGCCGACGGCGCCGTAGGCGCCGATCTTCTCCACGACCTCGGCCGGGGAGCCCGCCAGGCCGTTCGCCTTCAGCTCCTCCACGTCACGGCCGATGGCGGCGGCGCGGCGGGCGACCTCGGCGTCGTCCTTGCCCACGCACACCACGAGGGCGTTGGAGTAGACGAGGTCCTCGGGCTTGCGGCCGGCCTCCTCCGCGGCTTCCCGGACCCGGCCGAACTGCCGCTCGGTGTCCGCGATCGACGCGAACGGCATGTTGAACTCGTCCGCGTAGCGCGCGGCGAGCCGCGGGGTGCGCTTGGCGCCGTGGCCGCCGATGAGGACGGGCACCTTGGCCTGCGCGGGCTTGGGCAGCGCCGGCGAGTTCTCCACCCGGTAGTGGCTGCCCGCGTAGTCGAAGGTCGAGCCCACCTCGGTGGCCCACAGGCCGGTGACGACGGCCAGCTGCTCCTCCAGCCGGGACATGCGCTCCGCCGGGAAGGGGATGCCGTACGCCTTGTGCTCCTCCTCGAACCATCCTGCTCCCAGCCCCAGTTCGACCCGGCCGCCGGACATCTGGTCGACCTGGGCCACCTGGATGGCGAGCACGCCGGGCAGCCGGAAGGTCCCGGCCGTCATCAGGGTGCCGAGTCGGATGCGCTCGGTCTCGCGGGCCAGGCCGGCGAGGGTGATCCAGGCGTCGGTGGGGCCGGGCAGCCCGTCCGCCGAGCCCATGCGCAGGTAGTGGTCGGACCGGAAGAACGCGTCGAAGCCCAGGTCCTCGGTGGCCTTGGCGACGGTCAGGAGGGTGTCGTAGCTCGCACCCTGCTGGGGCTCGGTGAAAATGCGAAGATCCATGCCCCCATCCTGCCCTTCCCGCCCGGCCGGGTGAATCTTCGACGCCGACCTGTCGCAGCTCGACGCCGACCTTCAGCCCGGCACGGACCGCACCGCGGACGGCCGGAGCACCCCCGGCTGGTCGCACTGACCACACCGCACAGGTCCCGCCGCGCGCGGCGGGACCTGTGCGGGCGGCCCGGGGTGGTCGCCTCAGGCCACGCCCGAGGCGGAGCCCCGCTCCCGGACCGTCATCCGGCGCAGGATCGCCCGGACCCGGTCGCTCGACTCGTCGGCCGCGTCGATCGACTCGATGCACTGCCAGTACAGGGTTTCGTCGTCCGTCCCGCAGGCCACCCCGACCAGGGCTATGCCCACTTCTCCGAGCAGGGCCTGGAGCCCGAGCAGCGCCTGCCGGACATCCACCACCCCGGTCAGCTGAGCCGCCCTCGGCGGCTGCTCGGGGGCGCTGCCCTCACCTTGCAGCGCGGCCCGGTCGAGCACCCCGCACCCTCTGCTCCCCGCCTCACCCAGTCCTCGTGCCTCCGCTCTCATCTCCGGCGGTCCGGTGACCGCCAAGTAGCCTCCCACGCCCTGCGCGAGTGCCTGGGCCTGCCAGGCCTCGCCCACGATGTCCCACGCAGCCCCACTCTGTGCCAGCGCGTGCCGGCCGGCCGCGATGAGCCGTACCGCATCCATATGCCGTCCCCCGTCCGCACGACATCCCGCCGTTCCCATCACTACCCAGAGTGAGGGCAACGGGCCAGTAAAGCCAGGGGTATTCGGAAATTGTGGACAGAAACGTGATTGTGGACGAGTCCATCACTCCGAAGAGTGACGATTTGGCATCTGAGGGCCCGTCACGGGGAAGCGGAGCTCGTTCCTCTCGATCTTCGCTGCGAGCGCGTCCAGCACGTCCACCCCGAGCACCTCACAGAACTGCAGGAGGTACGCGAGCACGTCCGCGACCTCATCGGCCACCCGGTGGGCGGTGTCCGGCTGCTCCATGACCTTCGCGGACTGCTCGGGCGTCAGCCACTGGAAGATCTCGACCAGCTCCGCCGCCTCCACGCTCAGCGCCACGGCCAGGTTCTTGGGCGTGTGGTAGGGGCCCCAGTTCCGGGCGGCGGCGAAGCGGGCCAGCTGTCGCTGGAGCCGGTACAGCCGCTCGTCGTCGTGCGGCTCGGGCATGTCGTTCATGGGGTCAGGTCTACCACCGAGACGCCGTCGAGCCCACGGGCCCCGGGGGCGGCCGACTCCCCCACGGCGCCGACCAGCCGGACGTGGCCCCGGCCGCAGGACAGCAGGGCCAAGCGCAGCAGTTCGGCGCTCTGGCGGCGGTCCAGCCCCCGGTCGAGGTCATCGGCCAGCACGGTCAGCGCCTGCCGGGCGGAGAGCAGTTCGGCGGCCGGGTCCATGGCGAGCACCCCGGGTCCGGTCAGCAGGACGAGGGCGAGGGCGAGGAAGCGCAGCTCGCCCGAGCCGAGGCGGCCGAGCTCGGTGGGGCGGCGGTCCGGGCCCCGGTCCAGCACGGCGGTGAGGCGCCCGTCCGCGCGGGCCTTCACCTCCAGTCCGGAGACGGGCCCCGCGCAGCCGGCCCGGGCCGCCCCCGCCAACAGCGCGTGGCGGGTGCCGCATTCGTGGCGGGTGCGGCGCAGCACGTCCGCCAGGTTCGCGCAGTCGCCCAGCAGCCGGCCCTCCCCGGACGGGACGGCCGCGCGCATCCGGTCCGGGCGGGGGTCGCAGGGGAACACCGAGCGCAGCGCCACCACCACCTGCTCGGCGGCGGCCAGCACCTGCCGCTGGCCGGCGGTGGAGCCGGCGACGCGCAGCGGAAGCAGCGCCGTGCCGAGGCGGTCGTCGGGGAGCGGGGCCCGGGTGACGCCGATGGCGCCGCCGGTCAGCCAGGCCGCCTGCACGGAGCTCCGGGCGGGGTCGCGCAGGGCGGTGGACAGCAGGATCCGCCCGTCCTGCGAAAGCCGTTCGCCGACGATCCGCAGCGCGGGCTCCGCCTGGACGGCGAGGTCGAGCCGGACCGGGCCGACGGGGCCGTCCACCGTGCAGCCGACGCGGAAACCGAGGCGTTGCTGGGCGTCCGGCACGGCTCGCTCGGGGACCCGGGAGGAGGGGTCCGGAAAGGCCTCGTCCAGCGTGGCTCCGGAGCCGAGCGCGGCCAAGGCCGCGTAGGCCGCCAGGACCTGCGACTTGCCGCTGCCGCTGGGACCGGCGAAGAGGGTGACGGGTCCGAGGGGGAAGGCGGCCGCCCGGTGCGAACCGAAGGCGGAGAGCCGCAGCTCGGTGAGCACGGGCCGGTGCCGGACGCCCGTGCCCGCCCCCGCGGCGCCGGGCACGGCCCGGGCCCCGCCCCCGCCGTCCCGGGGCCCGCCCTGCGCGGGCACCGCGGGAACGGGTCCCGCCTCCTCCGCGGGGCGCTCCACCCCGGCGGACGCCCCGCCGGCCGGCAGGGCGGCGCGGACAGGCGCTCCGGGGGCGACGGCGGCGGGAGCCGGAGCGGGAGCGGGCACGGGGGCGGCCACACCCCCGGCCGGCGAAGTCCCGACGGCGGCGGGGCCGGTTAAGGGCCCGGCGGCAGTGGCAGCGACGGCGGGCCCGGGGGCGGCCGCCCAGTCGGCGGCACGCCCGGCCGCGGCGGCGGCGGACCCGGCAACGGCCGCCGGGGCGGCGGCACGCCCGACGTCTGCGGCGGGCCCGGGAGCGGCGGTGGGGGTGGCGGGTGGCGCTTCGGCGGCCGGGGCGGGGCCCGGCGCCGGGTACAGGGTGGCGTCCATGCGCCGGACGGTACGGGCCGCCGGACCCCCCGGGGGCCCGGCGAACCGTTACGTCGCGGCGACCTTCCTACGATCGGGGGACGGCGGCGGCCGCGATCCCCTCGACCTCGGTCCCGACGGGGGCCAGCAGGAAGACGTTGCGGTCCACCCGGTGCATCCCGCTGCCCAGTCCGAAGACCACGCCGCTGCTGAAGTCCAGGATGCGCTTGGCCACTTCGCCGTCGGCACCGGTGAGGTCCAGCAGCACCGGAATCTGCGCGATCAGGTACTCGGCCACCTCTCTGGCATCCGCGAAGACCTGCACCCGGATCACCACGAAGCGGCGCTGCTCCGCCGCGGACGTCCCGGGCGCCGCGGGGATCGTCCGGTGGTCCACCCGCGAGGGCCACTCGTTGCGACTGCGCAGGGGGACCACCTGCGCGAGCCCCTCCCACTGCTCGTCGGTGACGTCGTACCTGCTCACCGGACCGCCTCGGCCCTGCGCTTCATGTGCATCCCCCCATCCTCTCGCGTTTCACCCGTTCAGCCCAACAACGACACGACTGCACCCGATACACCCCCGAGTCGAGTTAGGTTAGGTTAGGCATACCTAACCAAGTCGCCTCGGGACAATGGAGAGATCCGCATGCGCAACTCCGGTGCACCCGCCCACCCGGCCGTCCACCCCGCGCCCGCCACCCGGCCCACCGACGCCGAGCGGGTCCGCTCGATCCTGGCCGCCGCCCACTCCATGACCGTGGTCGTCGACGGCCGACGCACCGAGGTGCGCCACCTCGACGGCACGGACGTCCTGGGCCGGCTGCACCTGCACCCCGCCGCCCCCGCCACGGGCGGCCCGCTCACCGCTCTGGAGGACGAACGGCCGCGGATTCGCCTGGAGTTCACCGATGTGGCCCCCATTCCCGTACGCGACCGGGTGCGCGCCCGGGTCACCGTGCTCGGGCGGCTGCTCACCCCCTACGCGGAGACGGCCACCGGGGACAGCACCTGCGTGGAGTACGGCCAGGCCGTCCTGGAGACGCCGGACGGCTTCTCGTACATCGGCCTCGAAGAACTCGACGCGGCCTGCCCCGACCCCCTCGCCCCGTACGAGGCCGGCATGCTCACTCACCTCCTCGACGACCACGGGGACCTCGTCACCCTGCTCCTGCGCCTGGTCGATCGGCTGCCCAGCGCCGCGGTACTGCGCGCCCTGCCGGTGGCCATGGACCGCTACGGGATCACCCTGCGGCTCGAAGAGCGGCGCGGACACCACGACGTACGGCTGCCCTTCCCCTCCCCGCTGGACCGCGTCGAGCAGTCCGGCACGCAGATCCAGGCGCTCTTCAGCGCGGCCCGGCGGCGCTCGCACCGCAACACCCTCCCGGCCTGAGACGTGCCCCGGGAATAGCGGCGCGCGACGCGCTGTTGCCGGGGATCATGAAGGCCATCACGTACGACGCATACGGAACCGCCCCGCATCTCAAGCTCGTTGACGTCCCCGAGCCCAAGGTCGGGCCGGGCGAGGTCCTCGTCCGCGTCAAGGCCGCCGGGGTCAATCCGGTGGACTGGAAGATCGCCGCCGGATACCTCGACCCGATCCTGGAGGTCCGCCACCCCGTCATACCCGGCTGGGACGTGGCCGGGACCGTCGAGGCCGTCGGCCCCGACACCTTCGACCACGCCGTGGGCGACGAGGTGTACGGCTATCTCCGCAAGGAGTGGGTCGAGCTCGGCACCTACGCCGAGCTGGTCTCCGCCCCCGTCCGCGCCCTCGCCCGCAAGCCGCGCGAGCTCAGCTTCGAGCAGGCCGCGGGCCTCCCGCTGGCGGGGCTCACCGCGTACCAGTCACTGACCCGCGTCGGCCTCACCGCCGGCGAGACCGTCGTCATCCACTCCGCCGCCGGCGGCACCGGCTCCTTCGGCGTGCAGATCGCGGTCGCCCTCGGCCTGCGCGTCATCGGCACGGCGGGCGCGCACAACCACGACTACCTGCGCTCGCTCGGCGCCGAGCCGGTCCTGTACGGGGAGGGCATGGCCGACCGGATTCGCGAGCTGGCGCCCGAAGGCGTGGACGCCGGCCTCGACTTCCACGGCGACGACGTCATCGAGCTGCTCCAGTCGCTGGTCAAGGAGCGCAGCCGGGTGGTGTCCATCGCCGACTACGACGCCGCGGCCAAGGGCGCGCACCAGCTGTGGGTGCGTCCGGACACCGCCGACCTCACCTTCCTGGCCGAGCTCGCCGACTCGGGCAGGCTGACGGTCAACATCGCGCACGCCCTGCCGCTCGCGGACGCCGCCGAGGCGTGGGAGCTGAGCGCGAAGGGGCGCACCCGCGGCAAGATCGTCCTCACCGTCTGACGGACTGACGGGCTGCCGCGCCCGCCCTCCGCAGGAGGGGTGGGCGCGGGCCCCGTCAACCGTCGCCGGCGAGGGATGCGTCGGGGGCGCGCTCGCTCATACGGCCTCCCGCGCGTACCGGTTGGCAGGGCGGGCCAGTCCGTAGTTCTCGCGCAGGGTGCGGCCGGTGTACTCCGTGCGGAAGAGGCCGCGGCGCTGGAGGATCGGTACGACGTGGTCGACGAAGTCGGTCAGACCGGTGGGCAGGACGGGGGCCATGATGTTGAAGCCGTCGGCGGCGCCCTGGGTGAACCACAGCTCCAGCTGGTCGGCGACCTGCTCGGGGGTGCCGGCGAAGACGCGGTGGCCGCGGCCGGCGCCGAGGCGGGCGATCAGCTCGCGCAGGGTGAGCCCGTCGCGGCGGGCCAGTTCGGCGACGAGGGTGAAGCGGCTCTTGTTGCCGTTGATGTCCCGCTCCTCGGGGAGCTCGGGCAGCGGGCCGTCGAGGGGGTGCCCCGTCAGGTCGGTGCCGAGCATGCCGGAGAGCTGGGCGAGGCCGTACTCGGGCACCTGGAGGTCGGTGAGCTGCTGCTCCAGGGCCTTCGCCTCGGCCTCGGTGGACCCGATGACGGGGGCGATGCCGGGCAGGACGAGCAGGTCGCCCTCGGCGCGGCCGTACCGGGCGAGGCGGGACTTGAGGTCCTTGTAGAAGGTCTGGCCGTCGGCCAGCGTCTGCTGGGCGGTGAAGACGGCCTCCGCGTACTGGGCGGCGAACTCCTTGCCGTCCTCGGACGATCCGGCCTGGACGAGGAGCGGGTGCCCCTGCGGGGAGCGCGGCACGTTGAGCGGGCCGGCGACGCCGAAGTACTCGCCGCGGTGGGCGGCGGGGTGGAGCTTGTCGGTGTCGGCGTAGACGCCGCGTTCCCTGTCGAGGACGATCGCGTCGTCCTCCCAGCTGTCCCAGAGCCTGGTGGCGACGTCGAGGAACTCGCGGGCGCGGTCGTAGCGGAGGTTGTGCGCCAAGTGCTCGTCCTGGTTGAAGTTGCGGGCCTCGTCGACGGTGCCGGAGGTGACGATGTTCCATCCGGCCCGGCCGCCGCTGATGTGGTCCAGGGAGGCGAACTTCCGCGCGGTGTGGAAGGGCTCGTTGAAGGTGGTGGAGACGGTCGCGATGAGCCCGATGTGCTCGGTGACGGCCGCGATGGCGGAGAGCAGGGTCAGGGGCTCGAATCCACCGAGGGCGTTGTAGCGGGCCTTGCCCCAGAGGGCGAGGCCGTCGGCGAAGAAGATCGAGTCGAGCCTGCCGCGCTCGGCGGTACGGGCGAGCTCCTGGAAGTAGCGCAGGTCGGTGACGCGCTCGGGGGTGCTGCCGGGGTGGCGCCAGGCGGCGTCGTGGTGGCCGGCGTTCATGAGGAAGGCGTTGAGGTGCAGGGTCCGGGATGCGGTCATGTCTGTTCCTTGGGTTCGTCTGCGGCGCGGGGCGTTCCGTCGGGCGGGGGGGTCAGGCCGGGACGCGCCAGACGCTGAGGCGGCGCTCGATGGTGACCAGCAGCTGGTTGAAGGCCACGCCGATGGCGGAGATGGTGACGATGCCCGCGTACATCTGCGGGATGGCGAAGTTGAACTGCGAGGCGTTGATGAGGTAGCCGAGGCCCGCCTTGGCGCCGATCATCTCGGCGGCCACGAGGACCAGGATGGAGACGGCTCCGGCGAGGCGGATGCCGGTGAACACCGCCGGTACCGAGGCCGGGAGGATGACCTTCTGGAAGAGCCTCGGAGTGGACAGGTCCATCGAGCGGGCCAGTTTGACGAGGGTGGGGTCGGCGTTGGAGACCGCGCTGATGGTGTTGAGCAGGATCGGCCACACGCAGGCGTAGACGACGATCGACACCTTCGAGGTCTCGCCGATGCCGAGCAGGAGCACGAAGACGGGCAGCAGGGCGAGGGCCGCGGTGTTGCGGAACACCTCCAGCAGCGGGCCGAGCAGCGCGGCGACGGGGCGGTACCAGCCGATGAGCAGGCCGAGCGGGACGGCGACGGCGACGGCGATCCCGAAGCCGCCGAAGGAGCGGACGAGGCTGGCCGACACGTGCGTGCCGAGCTGGCCGTTGCCCAGCAGCTCCCACCAGGCCACGGCGACCTCGCTGACCGGCGGGAGGAAGGTCGCGTCGACCAGGCCGAGCCGGGGCGCCGTCTCCCAGACGGCGAGCAGGGCGAGGAGCGCCGCGGAGCGCAGGGCGGCGGCGCGCAGCCACCGCGCCGCCGCCCGGGCCGGGCGCGGCCGCGGGGCCCCGGGGGCCGGGACGGGAGCGGGTGCCTGTGCCTGTGCCTGTCCCTGTGCCTGTGCGGCCCCGGCGGGTGTCGCGTCCGGCGGCGCGGCGGACCGTACCGCCTCCTGCTCGGCGGGGGCGGTGCCGGTGGCCGTCTCCGCCGCAGTGGCCGGGGCGGCGGGGGTGGCGGGGGTGGTCGTGTCGGCTTCGGTGCCGGCGGGGGTGGCGGTGTCCTGGTCGGCGGTGGTCGTGGCTGCGGTGCTCATACGGTCGCCTCCTCCTTCTCCAGTTGCTGGGCGCGGGCCACCTCGTCGTGGAGCAGGGTCCAGATCTCGTGGCGGTAGCGGGCGAACTCGGGGCTGGACCGCAGGTCCTCGCCCTGGAGGCCGGCGCCGCGGTCGCCGAAGGCCACCGGGACGACCTCCTTGACGCGGCCGGGGCGGGAGGTCATGACGGCAACCTTCTGCCCGAGGTAGACGGCCTCCTCGATGCCGTGCGTGATGAACACGACGGTCTTCCCCGTGCGCTGCCAGATGCGGCGCAGCTCGTCCTGGAGGGACTCGCGGGTCTGCGCGTCCAGCGCCGCGAACGGCTCGTCCATCAGCAGCACGTCCGGGTCGTACGCGAGGGACCGGGCGATCGCCACGCGCTGGCGCATGCCGCCGGACAGCTCGTGCGGATGCCGGTCCTCGAAGCCGGTCAGCCCGACCAGGTCGAGGAACTCGCGGGCCCGGGCCTTGCGTTCGCGGCGCGGTACGCCGGTGGCCTCCAGGCCGAACTCGATGTTGCCGAGCGCCGTCCGCCAGGGCAGCAGCGCGTACTGCTGGAAGACGATGCCGCGGTCGAGCCCCGGCCCGGTGACCGGTTCGCCGTCGAGCAGGATGCGACCAGAGCTCGGCCGGCTCAGCCCGCCCAGGAGGTCCAGGAGCGTGGACTTGCCGCAGCCGCTGGGGCCGACGACGACCACGAACTCCCCCGCCTCGATCTCCAGGTCGATGCCGTCCAGGGCGGTGAACTCCGCCTCCCCGCGGCCCTTCTGCCTGGTCCGGAAGGTCTTGCCCACTCCCTCGAACACGATCTTCGCCATGCCGGTCAGCCCTTCCCGAAGCCGTTGAACTCGTTGGTGTAGAGGTCGGCGGCCCTGAGCTGGCCCGGCTTGACCTCGCCGCGCTCGCCGAGCCAGTCCAGCCAGAGCTGGAAGGACGCGTCGGCAATCCGGCCGCCCGTCTCGGCAACCCCGTACGAGTGCCAGTACTGGAGGGTCGCGGTGTCCTCGTTGCGGCCGCGCTTCTTGACGATCTGCGTCATCCGGGCGATGACCTCCTCGCGCGGGGTGGTGCGCGACCACTCGATGGCCTTGGCCACGCCGGTCGTGAAGGTCCGTACGGTGTCCGGGTTCTGCTTGATGAACCGCTCGGTCATGATGTAGGTGCCGGCGCTGAACGGGCCGAGCAGCCCGACGTCGGTGAACAGCGGGCGGATGCCGCCGGTCGCCAGGGCCTTGTCGCGCAGCACGCCGGTGAGCACCCCCACCTCGATCTGCTTCTGCCGCAGCGACTGCTCGGTGTTGACGGGCGGCACGACCAGGGGCTCGACCTTGCCCGCGTCGGCCTTCGAGAGGCCGCCCCGGCTCAGGTAGATGTCGAGCAGCGCCTGGTAGTGGGCGCCCAGGGTGTTCATGCCGACCTTCTTGCCGATCAGGTCCCGGGCGGAGCGGATCGGGCTGTCCTCCAGGACGTAGTAGCCGCCGTAGGAGTGCTGGTCGGAGCCGTAGGAGGAGATGACGGCCCTGATGGGGGCCTTGCTGGCGGCGAGCTTGATCACCGCGCCGTTGAAGGCGCTGCCGAAGTGGGTCTGGCCGGTGGCGGCGGACTGGATGTCCTGGGGGCCGCTGATGGTGTTGCCGACCCAGTCCAGGGTCACGTTGCCGAGGAAGCCGAGGTCCGCGGCGAGTTCGGGCAGCGAGACCGCGCCGACCGACCCCTGGTACTTCAGGGACGTGACCTGCGGGCCCGAACCGCCGCCTTCGGCAGTGGCCGTGCCGCAGCTCACCGCGGCCGCCGAGATGCCGAGCAGGGTCAGGAACTGGCGCCGGGAGGTGGTGGTGGAGGTGAGGGCTGCGGGCATGGCGGGTCCTTGTCGGTGCGGGGTGCGGAGGGGGTCGCGTCGTTACGGAGTGGCGGTGAGGGAGGCGGTGAGGGGGGCCGTGAGGGGGGCGCCGTGCGCGCTGCGCAGGGCGTGGGCGAACTCGTCGACGGCCTGGAAGAGGTCCAGCTCCGCGTCGGGGCGCAGCCGGTCGGGGCCGGCCCCGCGCTCGACGGAGGAGTCCAGGACGAAGCGGCCGGCGGTGACGTGGCGGGCGCCGAGGGCGGCGAGCACGGGGCGCAGGGCGTAGTCGATGGTCAGGACGTGGGCGAGGCTGCCGCCGGTGACCAGCGGGAAGACGGTCTTTCCGGCCAGACCGTCCTGCGGGAGGAGGTCGAGGAAGGCCTTCAGCAGGCCGGTGTACGAGGCCTTGTAGACCGGGGTCGCGATGACGATGCCGTCGGCCCGGGCCACGGCGTCGACGGCCCGGCGGATCTCGGGCTCGCCGCGGCGGGCGGCGAGCAGGTCGGCGGCGGGGAGGTCGCGCACGGAGAGGTGCGCGGTCTCGAAGCCGGAGTGGGAGAGGCGGCGCAGTACGTGGTCGGCGACGACGGCGGTGCGGGAGTTGACGGAGGGACTGCCGGTGATGGCGAGCAACTGGGGCACGGGGGCTCCTTGGGCGTCGTACGGGGAGCGGGTCGGTGGGGCGGTGGGGCGGTACGGCGGCGGGTGGCGGGCGGTCGCCGGTCAGGCCGCGGACTCGGCGGTGGGCTCGGCGACGGGCTCGGCGGCGGCGGCGGTCGCGGCCGGTCAGAGCGCGGACTGGGCGGCGGAGGCGCCGGAGGGGATGCCGAAGGCGGGGGCCGGCACCGCCTCGGGGCTGATCAGGCGGGAGGGTTCGCCGTCGGGACCGACCGGGACGTCGCCGTCGACGGTGACGCGGCGCAGGGTGCGCTCGTGGTCGTCGGAGTCGTCCACGCCGTAGTGCTGGGTGGCGCGGTTGTCCCAGATCGCGACGTCCCCGGTGCGCCACTGCCAGCGCACGGTGTTCTCGGGGCTCTCGATGTGGGCCTGGAAGAGGTCCTGGAGGACCTTGGAGTCACGGCCGGTGAGGCCGCTGATGCGCTGGACGAAGTTGCCCAGGAGCAGGGTCCGCTCGCCGGTCTCCGGGTGGACGCGGACCACCGGGTGCTCGGTGAGGAAGGAGGTCGAGGTGAACACCTCGCGGTACTGGGCCAGGGCCTCGGGGAGGGCGTCGGGCCTGAGGGCGGCGTAGTCGTACTCGTTGGAGTGGACGGCGCGCAGGCCGTCGGCGAGGGCGCGCAGCGGCTCGGGCAGACCGCTGTAGGCGGTGGCGGTGTTGGCCCACAGGGTGTCGCCACCGTACGGGGGGATCGTGACGGCCCGCAGGATGGAGAAGGCGGGGTAGGCGGGGACGAAGGTGACGTCGGTGTGCCACTGGTTGGCGCGGGCGCCGTGGTGGGAGTCGATCCCGAGGGCGTAGCGGCCGTCGGCGGACGGCACGGTGGGGTGCGCGACCGGCGCCCCGAGCAGCTGGGCGAAGGCCTCGTGGGAGGCCTCGTCGAGGTGGTCCTGGCCGCGGAAGAAGACGACCTTGTGGGCGAGGAGCGCGGAGCGGATCTCGGCGACGGTGGCGGCGGGCAGGTCGCCGCCGAGGCGCACGCCGCCGATCTCGGCGCCGATGCGGCCGCCGATCCGGGTGACGGTGGTGGTCTGGGTGGCGGTGGCCATGGGGACTCCTCGGGCAGGGCGGCGTATTTATTTCCGCAGGGGAAGAAATGGGGGTACGCGTGGGGCGGGAACAACGGGGCGGTCGCAGGAGCCGGGGACGCGGGCGTCGGGTACCGGGGAGACGCGGCGGCCCCCCGGCGGGGGTCACGACGTCACGAGCGCCCGCCGCGGTAGGCCCCGGGGGCCGTGGCGCAGGCGGCGGACGGGTGCGGCGGAGCCCCGTGGAGCGGGGCGTGACACACGGCGGCGGACGGGTGCGGCGCGACCCCGGAGAACGGGTCCGTGGCACACGGCGGCGGAGGGGTGCGGCGGAGCTCAGGCTCGGCGCGGGGCCGGACAGCGGCCCGGACACTCGCCCGGCGCGGTACAGCGGCCGGGGGTGTGGAGCCGCGGGACGAGGTGCTCGATCGCGGTCATGGCTCGGAGCCTGTCAGCGCCCCCGCCGACGGTCAACCCCCGTCGACGACCCCGCCGGGCGACCCACCCCCCTCCCCTCGGACACCCCTCCCATCAGTTCTGACCTTGCCTTTTACGTCCCACCGACCCGGCGGCAGCCCGCCCCCGGCGGCCGAAACCCGTGGCCTGATTTCACGGTCCCGCAACGCGACCGCCACGCCCCCGCACACCTCCCGGCCCTCGGACCCCGCCTCCGCCCGCCCCACCCACCGACCCGGAACCGCACGGAACCGCACCGCACCCGCCGCGCGCCGCAGCTCCGGCATCATCGGGGGGGGGTGCCCCCCTGCCCCGCGGGCCCCGGCCCCCGGGCCGTCGGCCCGTCACCCCATCCCGACCGAGGAGACCTGCGTGACCCACATGGCCGGTGACAGCCGGGCCTCCGACAATGCCTCCGCCGTGCTCCGCACGGTGCTGGCGCACGGGCCGGTAGCCCGCGGCGGCATCGCCCGGCTGAGCGGCCTCAGCCCCGCCGCCGTGTCCCGGCAGACCACCGGCCTCCTGCGCACCGGTCTGCTGCGCGAGCTGCCCGGCCCCGCCGACGGCGTGGGCCGCCCCCGGATTCCGCTCGACCTGCACACCGGAGCCGTCGGCGGCCCGGTCGCCGCCGGCCTGCACATCGGAGTGCCCCTCTCCACCTTCGGCCTCGTCGACCTGCGCGGCCGCCTCCTCGCCCGCCACGCGTTCCCCCACCGCGACCCCCGCTCCCCCGGCCTGCCCCGCGACATCGCCGCGCAGCTCTCCCGCTTCCTCGGCGAGTTCGGCACCGGCCGACCCCTCCTCGGCGTCGGCGCGGCGCTGGGCGGCTGGGTCCGCCCCGGCGACGGGACCGTCGTCCGCCACGAAGCCCTCGGCTGGCGCGACCGCCCCCTCGCCGCCGAGCTCTCCGAGGCCCTCGGCCTGCCCGTGTCCGTCGACAACCACGCCCGGGCCGTCGCCCACGCCGAGATCCTCTTGGGCCGCCCGGAGGCCCGCCGCAGCCTCGTCCACCTCTTCATCGGCAACGTCGTCGACGCCGCCTTCGGCATCGAGGGCACCGTGCACCAGGGCCCGGGTGCCGCCGCCGGCGACGTCGCGCACCTCCCGGTCCCCGGTTCCGAGGCGCCCTGCGCCTGCGGTCGTACCGGCTGCCTCCAGGCGACCGCCTCCGACACCGCGCTCGGCGCCGAGGCCGTCCGCCGCGGGATCGTCCCCGACCCCTCCGTGCCGCTGCTCGTGGACGCGGCCGCCGCCGGCGACCCCCGCGCCGACCGGCTGCTGCGCGAGCGCGCCCGGCACGTCGGCCGGGCCGCAGCGCTGCTCCTCGACGTGTTCAACCCGGCCGTCATGGTGGTCACCGAGCTGTCCAGCGTGCTGCACGACGGCTACCTCGACGAGATCCGCGACGCCGCCGCCGTCCTTTCCCGCGTCCCGGGCGATCCCGGCAGGATCGTCCCGCCGCACGCGGGGCCCGCCGTACTGCCGGGTGCGGCCGCGACCGTACTGCTCGGTCCGCTCTTTCGAGACCCCTCCCGGCTCACATGGGAGGGGGAGATCACATCCGGTGGTTCTGGTCGTTCACACAGCACCGCCCTAGCATTCGAGCCATGACGGTCCTGCCTGATGACGGGCTCTCCTTGGCCGCCGAATTCCCTGACGCGACGCATGAGCAGTGGCAGCGCCTGGTAGAGGGCGTGCTGCGCAAGTCGGGCAAGGAAGTTTCCGGCGAGGCAGCGGAAGACGCGTTGTCCACCACGCTCCAGGACGGGCTCACCACCCGTCCGCTGTACACCGCGCCCGAGACGGCACCCGACACCGGTTTCCCCGGCTTCGCCCCCTTCGTACGGGGAGGCAGGGCCGAGGGGAACGCCGCAAACGGCTGGGACGTGCGCCAGCGGCACCTGGGCACCGACCCCGTACGGGTGAACGAGGCGATCCTCGGCGACCTGGAGAACGGGGTCACCTCCCTCTGGCTCGCCATGGGACCCGGCGGCATCCCCGCCGAGGCGCTCCCCCGCGCCCTGGAGGGGGTCTACCTCGACCTCGCGCCGGTCTCCCTCGACGCCGGCGCCGCGTACGCCGGGGCCGCCCGCGCGCTGCTGGACCTGTACGCCGAGCGCGGGGTGGCCCCCGGGGACGTCCGCGCCCGCCTGGGCGCCGACCCGCTCGGCCACGAGGCCCGTACGGGTGAGGTCCTGGACGCCGCCGGCGCGGTGGAGCTGGCCCGGGAGGCCTCCGGCTACCTCGACGTGCGCGCCCTGACCGTGGACGCGCTGCCCTACCACGAGGCGGGCGGCTCGGCCGCCGAGGAGCTGGGCCTGTCCCTGGCTACCGCAGTGGCGTACCTGCGCGCCCTCACGGACGGCGGCCTGGACACCGCGGCCGCCCTCGGCCAGCTGGAGTTCCGCTACGCCGCCACCGCGGACCAGTTCCTGACCATCGCCAAGCTGCGCGCGGCCCGCCGTCTGTGGGCGCGGGTCGCCGAGGCCTGCGGGGCCCGCGACGCGGGCGCCCAGCGCCAGCACGCCGTGACCTCGCCGGTGATGATGACCCGCCGCGACCCCTGGGTGAACATGCTGCGCACCACCGTCGCCTGCATGGCGGCGGGCGTGGGCGGCGCGGACTCGGTCACCGTGCTCCCCTTCGACCACGAGCTGGGCCTGCCGGACGCGTTCGCGCGCCGGATCGCCCGCAACACCTCCACGATCCTGCTGGAGGAGTCGCACCTGGCCCGCGTGGTCGACCCGGCCGGCGGCTCCTACTACGTGGAGCGGCTCACCGACGAACTGGCTCACGCCGCCTGGGAGTTCTTCCAGACCCTGGAGAAGGCGGGCGGGCAGGCCGCCGCCCTGCGCTCCGGTCTGGTCGCGGACCGGCTCGCCGCCACCTGGGCAGCGCGGTCCGAGAAGCTGGCCACCCGGCGCGAGCCGATCACCGGGGTCAGCGAGTTCCCGCTGCTGTCGGAGAAGCCGGTCGTACGCGAGAGCGCGCCCCCCGTGCCGGCCGGCGGGCTGCCCCGCGTCCGGCGCGACGAGGCGTACGAGGTGCTGCGCGCCCGCAGTGACGCCCACCTGGCCGCGACCGGCGCCCGGCCGAGGATCTTCCTCGCCGCGCTGGGCCCGGCGGCCGCGCACACCGCGCGGGCCACCTTCGCCTCGAACCTCTTCCAGGCGGGCGGCGTCGAGCCGGTGCACGACCCCGTGTCGGTCACCCCGGAGACGGCCGCCGCGGCCTACGCGGCGAGCGGCGCCGACGGCACGGCCGTGATCTGCTCCAGCGACGTACTGTACGAAGAGCAGGCCGCGGCGGTGGCCGCCGCACTCCGCGCCGCGGGCGCCACGACGGTGTTCCTCGCCGGGAAGCCCGGCACCGCCGCGGAGGCCGTGGACGCGTACGTCTTCGCGGGCTGCGACGCGGTCGCCGTGCTGTCCTCGGTACTCGACCGGATGGGAGTGACGTCTTGAGCAGCATCCCCGATTTCTCCGGGCTCGCACTGGACGGCGCCGGCCCCTCGGCCGGCTCCGAGGAGCAGTGGCGGGCGTCCGTGAAGGAGTCAACCGGCACCGCCCCGGGCGACCTGCTGTGGGAGACCCCCGAGGGCATCGCCGTACAGCCGCTGTACACCGGGCGGGACCTGGAGGGCCTGGACTTCCTGCGGACCTACCCGGGCGTGGCCCCGTACCTGCGCGGCCCGTACCCGACGATGTACGTGAACCAGCCCTGGACGATCCGGCAGTACGCGGGCTTCTCCACGGCCGAGGAGTCGAACGCCTTCTACCGGCGCAACCTCGCCTCCGGCCAGAAGGGGCTCTCGGTCGCCTTCGACCTGCCGACGCACCGCGGCTACGACAGCGACCACCCGCGCGTGACCGGCGACGTCGGCATGGCGGGCGTGGCGATCGACTCGATCTACGACATGCGGCAGCTGTTCGACGGAATCCCGCTGGACAAGATGTCGGTGTCGATGACGATGAACGGCGCGGTGCTGCCCGTCCTCGCGCTGTACATCGTGGCGGCGGAGGAACAGGGGGTCTCCCCCGACAAGCTCGCCGGGACCATCCAGAACGACATCCTCAAGGAGTTCATGGTCCGCAACACCTACATCTACCCGCCCAAGCCCTCGATGCGGATCATCTCCGACATCTTCGCCTTCACCTCGCAGAAGATGCCGCGCTACAACTCGATCTCCATCTCGGGCTACCACATCCAGGAGGCCGGGGCCACGGCCGACCTGGAGCTGGCGTACACCCTCGCCGACGGCGTGGAGTACCTGCGGGCGGGGCAGGCCGTCGGGCTGGACGTGGACGCCTTCGCGCCGCGCCTGTCGTTCTTCTGGGCGATCGGCATGAACTTCTTCATGGAGGTCGCGAAGTTGCGCGCCGCCCGCCTGCTGTGGGCGCGCCTGGTCAAGCAGTTCGATCCGAAGAACGCCAAATCGCTGTCGCTGCGCACCCATTCGCAGACCTCGGGCTGGTCGCTGACCGCGCAGGACGTCTTCAACAACGTGACGCGCACGTGCGTCGAGGCGATGGCGGCGACCCAGGGCCACACCCAGTCGCTGCACACCAACGCCCTGGACGAGGCGCTCGCGCTGCCGACGGACTTCTCGGCGCGGATCGCCCGCAACACGCAGCTGCTGCTCCAGCAGGAGTCGGGGACCTGCCGGTCCATCGACCCGTGGGGCGGCAGCGCGTACGTCGAGAAGCTGACCTACGACCTGGCGCGGCGGGCCTGGCAGCACATCGAGGAGGTCGAGGCGGCCGGCGGCATGGCGCAGGCCATCGACGCGGGCATCCCGAAGCTGCGCGTGGAGGAGGCCGCGGCCCGTACGCAGGCGCGCATCGACTCCGGCCGGCAGCCGGTGATCGGCGTCAACAAGTACCGCGTGGAGACCGACGAGCAGATCGACGTCCTCAAGGTCGACAACTCCTCCGTGCGCTCGCAGCAGATCGCCAAGCTGCGGCGGCTGCGCGAGGAGCGCGACGAGGCGCTCACCCAGGACACCCTGCGGGCGCTGACGAACGCGGCCGGCAGCGGCGAGGGCAACCTGCTGGCGCTGGCGGTGGACGCGGCCCGCGCCAAGGCGACCGTGGGCGAGATCTCCGACGCCCTGGAGAAGGTCTACGGGCGCCACGCCAGCCAGATCCGTACGATCTCGGGTGTGTACCGCATGGAGGCAGGCGAGTCCCCGTCCGTGGAGCGCACGCGCGCGCTCGTCGACCGGTTCGAGGAGGCGGAGGGACGGCGTCCGCGCATCCTGGTCGCCAAGATGGGCCAGGACGGGCACGACCGCGGCCAGAAGGTGATCGCCACGGCTTTCGCCGACCTGGGCTTCGACGTGGACGTCGGCCCGCTGTTCCAGACCCCGGCGGAGGTGGCCCGCCAGGCCGTCGAGGCGGACGTCCACGTGGTGGGCGTCTCGTCGCTGGCGGCCGGTCACCTGACCCTCGTACCGGCGCTGCGCGAGCAGCTGGCGGAGGAGGGCCGCGAGGACATCATGATCGTCGTGGGCGGGGTCATCCCGCCGGCGGACGTGCCCACGCTGCTGGAGATGGGCGCGACGGCGGTCTTCCCGCCCGGCACGGTCATCCCGGACGCGGCCCACGACCTGGTGACGCGGCTGGCCGCGGACCTGGGCCACGAGCTGTAGGCGGCCGGGGGCATGCCGCCGAAGATCGAGATCGACGCGTACGTGAAGGGCGTGCTCGACGGGAAGCGGGCGTACGTCGCGCGCGCCATCACCCTCGTCGAGTCCACCCGGACGGACCACCGGGCCCTGGCGCAGCGGCTGTTGACTCAGCTCCTGCCGCACGCGGGCCGTGCCCGCCGGATCGGCATCAGCGGGGTGCCGGGGGTGGGCAAGTCCACGTTCATCGACGCGTTCGGCACGATGCTGACGGGGCTGGGCCACCGGGTCGCGGTCCTGGCCGTCGACCCGTCCTCGACGCGCACGGGCGGCTCCATCCTCGGCGACAAGACGCGGATGGAGCGCCTCGCCGTGGACCCGGCGGCGTTCGTCCGCCCCTCGCCGTCCGCGGGGACGCTGGGCGGTGTCGCCCGCGCCACCCGCGAGTCCATGATCGTCATGGAGGCGGCGGGGTACGACGTGGTCCTCGTCGAGACGGTCGGGGTGGGCCAGTCGGAGACCACGGTCGCCGGGATGGTGGACTCCTTCCTCCTCCTGTCCCTGGCCCGTACGGGCGATCAGCTCCAGGGCATCAAGAAGGGCGTGCTGGAGCTGGCGGACGTCCTGGCGGTCAACAAGGCGGACGGCCCGCACGAGCGCGAAGCGAAGGCCGCCGCCCGCGAACTGTCGGGCGCTCTGCGGCTGATGCACCCCGCCGACGCGGCGTGGACCCCGCCGGTACTGACGTGCAGCGCCCGGGAGTCGGCGGGCCTGGACGAGGTGTGGAACCGCCTGGAGCAGCACCGGACGCTGCTGGAGGCGGGCGGGCGGCTGGCGGCGAAGCGGGCGGCCCAGCAGGTGGAGTGGACCTGGTCGATGGTCCGCGAGGAACTGCTGGAGCGGCTGCGCGCGGACCCGGCGGTACGGGAGCTGGCCCCGGCCCTGGAAGCGGCGGTGCGCGCGGGCGAGGTGACGGCCACCTCGGCGGCGGACCGCATCCTGTCGGCCTTCGGCGGCCCCTCGCCCGCGACGGAGCCCCGCTCGGGGCAGTCCGAGCACATGGCGTCACATCCACCGCCCCGGGGCTGATCCGACGGCCCGGGGGCACTTCCAGCCGCGCCGGCGTTTGAGGCGCGCGGTCCGGAGCGGAGCCCCGTGCAACGACGCCGCGGCATCACGCAAGGGGCCCCACACCCAGCCGCGCCGGCGTTTGAGGCGCGGGGTCCGGGGCGGAGCCCCGAAGACCCGGCCCCGGCCCGGCGAGGGCAGGGGCTACGCCCCCACCAGCACCGACCCGGCGGCCCCCAGCGCCCGCCGCAGCAGCCCGGTCCGCTCCGCGGCATCGTCACTGCCCAGCAGCGCCGACAGCACCGCGATCCGCGCCTGCCCGGCCCGCAGCGTGCCGGTCGGCACGGCGCCCGCCGCGACCAGGTCGACGGCTCCGCCGTGCGTGTAGATCTCGGTGACCGGCCCGGCGGCGACCCGCGTGGTCAGCGCGACCAGCACCCCGCGCGCGACGGCGGCCGCGACCGCCTCCACGATCTCCGGCGTCGCGTTGCCCGCCCCGGTCCCGACCAGCACGATGCCGCGCGCTCCCGCCTCGACGGCGGCGTTCAGCAGGACCGGGTCGCCGTCGGCGTGGTGCATGACCATGTCGACGCGCGGCGGCAGTTCCGGCATCGCCGGGAGCGGCAGCGCCCGCGGCCGTTCCGGCTTCCGCAGCACCGTGACCTTGCCGAAGCCGACCTTCCCGAGCAGTTCCTCCGACGGATCGGCGAAGGCGTCCAGCGCAACGGCCTGCGTCTTCACGGTCCCCCGCGCGGCGTGCACACGGCCCGCGAAGGCGACGAGCACACCGAGCCCGCGCGTGGTCGAGGCGGCGAGCAGGGCGTCGTACAGGTTCCCCGGACCGTCCCCGTCCGCGGTCCCCATGGGCCGCTGCGACCCGGTGAACACCACGGGCCGCCCGTCGTGGTGGTGCAGGTCGACGAGGAAGGCCGACTCCTCCAGGGTGTCGGTGCCGTGGGTGACCACGATGCCGTCCACATCCGGGTCGGCGAGCACCTCGTGCACGGTGCGCAGCAGCGTGAGCTGGTGGGCGGTGGTCAGCCGCGGGCTGTTCACGCTGAACAGGTCCACCAGCTCGACGGTGACGCCCTCGGGCAGCGGCGCGGTGGCGACGACCTCGCTGCCGTCGGCGTCCGCGGCGAAGCCGGAGCCCTGCCAGCGGCTGGCTATGGTCCCGCCGGTGCTGATGACGACGATCCGTCCCATGGCCGTGGCCGCCTTCCCTCGTCCGCGCATGGCGCTTCGCACATACGTCTCAGTGTGAGCAATGATAGGAGGATCTACGCGCAATGCGATTGCCGCTTTGACCGCTCCTGTCACATTGACTGCATGATAATTGCGCAATGGACGCGATCGACAGAGATATCTTGCGCGAGCTCCAGGCCGACGGCCGGCTCAGCAACCAGGAGCTCGCCCAGCGCGTGGGGCTCACCCCCTCGCCCTGCATGCGCCGCGTGCGCCAGCTGGAACAGGACGGCGTGATCCAGGGCTACCGTGCGGTGATCGACCCGCAGGCGGTCGGCCGCGGCTTCGAGGTCCTGGTCTCCGTCGAGGTCCGCCGCGACCGCGAGGCGGTCGAGGGCTTCGAGGCCGCCCTCCAGGACATCCCGGACGTCATCGAGGCCTACCGCCTCTTCGGCAGCCCCGGCTGCCTCCTCCGCATCGCGGTCGCGGACCTGCGCGCGTACGAACGCCTGTGGATCGAGCAGCTGACGGCCCTCTCCGGGGTCACCGAGGTCAACTCCCAGATCATCATGAAACGCATCAAGGAGCCGACGGGGCTCCCGGTCTGATGCCGGAGGACGAGCCGCGACACCTGCCGGCGCAGCCGGCGCCTCGAGCCGTACATGACGGAACTCGGCCCCCGCGGCGCCACCACCCAAGGGACGGACGCGGTCTCTCGCCGGGGCAACTGCCGGTATCGGCCCGGTGAGCCCACCGGCTGCGGGGCGAACTACGATTCGTCCCCACACTCCCGCCGGGCCAAGGCCCCGGGCACCCCGTCTCCGAGTGAGCCTCCCTTGACAGAGCGTACGACCGCCCGGCGGGCACGGCCCCCCGCCGGCCCGCCGAAGGACGACCCCGCGCCCGCCGCGACCCGCGCCGAGCGGCGCCGGCTCATCGAATCGATCCGCGCCCACCGACGGCTACTGGCTCAGCGCCGGTCGTTCGAGACCGCCGACCGGCGGCGGCTGAACCGCGAGGCCCGGGAACGCGGCCGCGCCGAGCGGCGGCACGGCAGGGCCCTGCAACGGGCCCAGGAGCGGCGCATCCGCAAGGAGCGTTCCCTCTCCCGCGGGCTGAAGGCCCTGGACGGCGAGAGGGAACACCGGGAGCGCGTGGCGCTCGCCGTGCTGCGCCGCGAGTCGATCCAGCGAGCGCTCCGACAGACCCGCTTGACGCCGGGCCAGGTGAACGGCATCGGAAGCGGCCTGATCGGAGCCCTTTCGGCGCAGGGCGTCCGGACGGCCGCCGACTTCGAGCGCGTGTCCTGGGGCAAGGCCCCCAACGGTCGCGGCGGCGACGTGCTCCACATCCATCGCTCCCAGGGGCCCAAGGTCCACATCAACGGCATCGGTGAGCACCGCGGGCGACCGCTGATGGAGTGGAGGCGAGCCGCCCTCGCCCGCGCGGAGGCCGGCGCCCCGCGCGAACTGCCGCCGCAGGAGCGGCGCCGCGTGGGCGACATCATCGAGAGCGAGCGGAACCGGCTCCGCAGCGAGGCGGCCGAGGTCCCGCGCACCGCCGAAGCCGAGTGCGCGGAGGCGGAAGAGATCCTGACCGAGAGCCTGGCGCGGCTCGCCGCCACCGCACGCGACTCGGCGCGGGGAGCCGCGCTGCGCAGGGCCGAGTTCGACGCCATGGCCGAGCGGCTGCTCGCCCTCCAGGCGGAACTGGCCGCCCACATCGAGCGGTACGGCGGTGGCGGCCTGCGCGCCCGGCGCGCCCAGTCCCGCGCCCTCGGCGCGGTCCGGCCCCCGGCCCCCGCCCCACTGCCGAAAACCGCCCCGGTCCCGGCCCCCCGCACGCCGGAATCCGCCGCCTCCCCGAAATCCACCTACGCTCCCGAGCCGAGGCCGACCGGCCCCACCGGCATGGACGCCCCGAGGCCCGCGGGTGCGAGGGCAAGCCTCGGCTGGCTCGTGCCGATCGTGTTCTTCGGGATGACCGCGGTCATGGGAGTGGGCGAGGTGGATGCCTCGGCCCCCTCGTGGTTCAGGCTCGCGACCCGCTGCACCGCCCTGGCCATGGCCGCGGAGCTGGTGCGCCTGTGGGTCCCGCGCCGACGTTGGCGCACTGCGGACCCCATGCCGCCCGGCAGCGGCCCGCTGGCTGCCGGCGCGTTCCTGGCGCTGACCGCAGCGAGCATGCTCGCGGACCCGGCCCACTCGACGAGTGGCGCCCCTTGGGCCGTTGCCGTCGCCTCGGCAGTCCTCCTCTCCTCGGCCGCGGCTCGTCGGCGCAGGAAGCCCGTCCCCGGTCCGGCCCCGGGCTGAACCCGGCGGAACACCGCTACCGGTACGCCGTTCCACGAGGCGAACCGACCCGATGACCGACGGGTACCGCCAATTCCAACTGCGGCTGCGGCTGCCCACCGGCTCCCCGTGCCCAGGGCGCGGGGAGCCGCAGGCTCAGCGGGCACTCGTCCCCCTCGGCCAGGCAACGCAGACCAGCCGGCATGCCCGTCACGGGCTGCGCACATCGCGCGTGGGCATCCCCGAACGGGATCCGCTGCACGGGAGTAGCCAGCCTCACCTGCGGAGAAGGAAACGGGAAACATCACCGATCACCTTGTCCGTCCGGCTGGGGCTGCCGCACGCTTTCTGTGAACGCCCGCACCTGGCCGGACGGTTTGGGAGGTTTCCGTGCCACAGCCGTTCACCGGGTTGGGCGAGGAGCTGAGGAAGCGTCGTCTGGCCGCGGGACTCAGCCTCACCGCACTGTCTGCCGCCGTGCACTACAGCAAGGCGCAGCTGAGCAAGGTCGAACGGGGCATCAAGGCACCCAGCCGCGACCTCGTCCGATTGTGCGACGCCGCCCTACGGGCCGACGGAGCACTTGTCGCCCTGGCCACCACACCCGTTGCCGACACGCCGCCTGCGCAAACGCCCGACGGAATCAGTGAGGAGGAGTGGACCATGCAGCTGTCACCGGACGGCCCGAGCTGGTTCCAGGCCGTGGGACGACGACAGGTCGTGGGGGCCGGCGCCGCCTCGTTGATGAGATGGCGCATGGACGGCGCGGGACCGGTCGCCCCGGCGGCGGGAGCGGGCATGTTGGAAGCCTCCCGTTCCCTTTTCACGCACTACCGGCGTCTGGGGCAGAGCGTCGAGCCCGCGTTCCTGCTTCCCGGCCTGATCGCACAAACCCACACGCTGCGGGAACTGTCCGCGCACGCCGGCGACGGCACCCGCCGGGACTTACTGGCGCTCGGCTCCCGGTATGCCGAATACGTGGGCTGGCTGATGCAGGAGACAGGGGACGAGCGTGCGGCCCTGTGGTGGACACAGCGCGCGGTGGAGCTGGCACGTGCCGGCGGAGACCGCACGCTGGGCGGCTACGCACTGGTCCGCAGAGCGTTGATCACGCTGTACCAGGACGACGCGGCGCAGACGATCGCCCTCGCGCAGCGGGCCCAAAGCGGCACGCTGCCGCCACGGATCCGCGGACTGGCGGCGCAACGTGAGGCTCAAGGCCATGCGCTGGCCGGCGACCGTGACGCCTGCCTGCGTGCTCTGGACCGCGCCCGTACGCTCCTCGCCCACCAGGACGGCCGCGCCGACGCACCGGTGATCGGCAGCATGCACCTGCCCGACTCGGTCGGCATGGTCACCGGCTGGTGCCTGGTCGACCTCGGTCGCCCGCGGGAGGCCGCCGAGGAGCTGGACCGGCAGCTCGCCCTGGTCTCCCACGACGCGATCCGCACCCAGGTGCGGTTCGGCGTACGCCGGGCTTTGGCCTATGCGTCGGACGGTCAGATCAGCCACGCCAGTGCGCTGACGGCTCCGCTTCTCGACGGCGTGGCCGCAGTCCGGTCCGCGACCGTCACGACCGATCTCCAGCGCCTCGCCCGCCTCCTGGCCAGGCATCGGAATCACCCTGCCGTACGCCGGCTTGCTCCGCGGCTCGGCACCCTGACGTGCCCCTTCCCTTCCTGAACAGAGGCTCCGAAATGGCTGACGACGTTTTCATCAACTACCGGACAGGGGACGGCGAGAAGACCGCCGCACTGATCGACCAAGAGCTTTCGCGCCGCTTCGGCAGCGACCAGATCTTCCGCGCATCGAAGTCCATCGCTCCGGGCCAGGTCTATCCCGATGAACTGCTGGCCGGTCTGCGTCGCAGCGCGGTGCTCCTGGCTGTCATCGGCCCGGACTGGACGAACTTCCAGACCCGGCTGCGCGATCCCGAGGACTGGGTACGCAAAGAGATCCTGGAGGCGTTCGCCTGTGAGCTTCCCGTCGTCCCCGTACTGGACGGGAGGAAGACCGACCGCCTGACCAAGGGCGATCTGCCTGACGAACTGGCCCGGCTCGCAGAGATCCAGTCCGTCCCGTTCAGTACGCAAGACACCCAGGCAGGTCTCAAACGCCTCGATGACGTGGTGGCCGACCTGGTCCCGGGATTGCGCGACGTGGATCGGGACACCACCCGGTCACTTGCGGCGGGCTCCGTGACCAACTCGATCGGGGACGTGGGCGGAACCGCCGTACAGAGCCGTGACTTCACCGGAGACGTGGGCGGCGCCGTCGTCAAGGGCTCCAGCGGTCCCGTCCACGCGGGTCTGGGCGACATCTACCAGAACTCCCGCCATGAGTCGGGTGGCCGGCACTTCTCCGGCAACGGCATGACGTACTTCGAGGGCAACCACCAGGGCGACATCCGACACCGGTTCGGTGAACCCGACGAGCACGAGGGCGGCGGCCGGTGAGCGAGCGCAACGGCACCACGTGGGTCACCGGCACGAACGGCCCCCTGCACAACGGGACCGGGGACATGTACATCACCATCGGCGCCGACCAGCGGGGCTCGGGCAGGTCCTCCTTCCGGCGCGTCGCCGACGACCAGCTCGCGTGGCTGCGGCGCGTGCTGGTCGCCCCCACCGGCATGGGGAAGGCCCGCTCCGAACTGGCCGACACCGGAACCGTGATCCTGGACGGCCCACCCGGCAGCGGACGGACGTGCGCGGCCCGTGTACTCCTGCGCGAACACCACAAGCCCATGGGTTCCCTCCGGGAACTCCTGCCGGGCGAGGAGGGCGAACTTCCCCTCACGCACCCGGAGCTGGTCGGCGCCGGCGACCGGCTGCTGCTGGATCTGTCGGCTGCCGACGCCGTCCGATGGGCCGCCGCCCGGGCGGACCTCTCCGCCCTCCGCAAGGCCGTGCACGAGCAGCGCGCACATCTCGTGGTCGTCATGCCTCACGGCGGAAGCCTTGACTCCGACCTCCAGCACTACAGGGTCGAGATCCAGCAGCCGTGCCGTGAGTCGGTTCTGCGGCGGCACCTTCGCATGCATGGTGTGCCGAGCGAGCAGTATCTGACTCCTGATCCCACGGTCACGGCTTTCGTGCAGGAGCAGAGACCGCTGCGGGAGATCGCGGACTTCGCCGACCTGGTACGGCGGGCCCGCGAGGCCGCCGCGCCGGGCGACGGATTCACTCAGTGGTGCGCAACTGCCCGAAAGGCTCAGTCCGACCGGCGGAATGAGGTCGCCGGCCTCGTCGCCACGTTACGTGAGAGTTCCCAGCGGGCACTGCTGATCACCGTCGCCATGCTCCACGGCGCTCACGCCGACGTCGTCCACCACACCGCTCAACTCCTGGTGCGCACCGTCGGGCCGTCACCCGACGAGCTTCCCCTGCTCCAGCGCAAGGATCTCGCCGAGCGCCTGGAGGAGATCTCCGCCGGTGCCGGACCGGACGGTCACGTGCGATTCAGGGAGCTCGACTACGACTCTGCGGTCCGAACCCATTTCTGGGACCACCTGCCCGACCTGCGTCAGCATCTGGGCACCTGGACCGCGCGCAGCGTGGCCCTGAGCGGCCCGCACATCACCCAGCAACTGCGCGACGACCTGGTGGCCAAGCTGGCTGGGGAATATCTGCGGACCGGGCGCGCGGAAGGTCTGGCCTCGCTGGCCGAGGTCTGGGGCTCGACGGCCACGAGCAGGGCCGGGCTGGAGGCCGCCGTCCAAGCACTCACCTGCGGTCTCGGCGATCCCGCACACGCAAGGAACTTCCGCGGCTGGATCTACCAGTGGTGCGCCAACAAGCAGCTCAAGGGAGAGTATGCCCAGGTCCTGGTCCGGGTCTGCGCCGACGTCATTGCAGCCGGCCACCCCGACCAAGCCATGCTGCGGCTGTACTACCTGGCGCACCGCGAGCCCGCCACCCCCGGTGCGCTGCAGGCGCTGAGTGACCTGGTCGGGACGAGTCACCGACTGCGCCGCAGACTGCTCCACCGCCTGGCGCGATCCGAACTCTCCCGGGCCGACCTCGACATCTTCCTGCGGGTCGGCGTCGCCGGGGCGCTGACCGAGCCGTACGACAACGGACGCGCCCTGGTGGACGAGAAGGGAGTGCAGTCCTCCTTGACCACCTGCTGGCGCGCCGTGCTGGACGGGCTGCCGCGGCCGACATGGCAACCGTACGCGGAACGCTGGATCCACACGGCGGTTGATGCCGGACACCGGGGTGACTCCTTGCTCGACCTCCTCGTCGGCGCCGCCGACCAGTGCGAGGGACGGCGCGGCGCGGCCTTCGCCGCGCTGTACACGAGCGCTCGCGACGCCGAACGCACTGCGCCGGGCGGGTCCTCGCGCGCCGCGCTCACCACCGACCTGCTGTTGCAGAAGATCTGCTCAGCTCAGAGCCTCAGCCGGCCGTTCACGCCGCCGCAGGCGGCACCATCCAGGGGGACCGAACTGTGACCACCGGCCGCAAGACGACAACCGTCTTCCTCACCATCCTGTGCGGACTGGTGCTTACCATCCTCGGGCTGACGGAACAGTGGCCCCTGTGGGCATGGCCGACCCTGATGGTGGTCCTCGTCGTGGCCCCGGCCGTGGCCTTCAAAGTCGCCGCGCTGCGCCGTAGCTCCGTGCCGGTCGCCTTCGAGGAACACCTCACCGCGCCTCCCATCGAGCGCACCGAACAGCACGTCAGCCGTGTGGCAATGCCCAGTCAATGGGCCGACTACGACTTCTTGTTCTCCGCGACCGTTCGTTGGTACGCCCCCGACGCGTCCGGTCACGGCCGCGTGTTGAACCCGGCGGGCCTCGCCGTCGAAGCCGTACTGGACCGTGCCCGAGCAATCACCGAGCAGCGCGAGCCCGGGCGGGTTTCACTGGTTCAGCATGAGCTCAGCGGTGCGCTCAGCTCGCTGCTGCCCGACAGCACGAATCAGCTCCAGGCCATGGCGGAGGATGTGCGGCTCACCCTGCACGAACACGACCAGGAGCGCCTGGACAGCCTCGCCGGGGTACGCAAGGACCAGGCAGTCTGGGAACACCAGCGGAAGTACGAGCAGAGCAAGCGCACATACCTGGGCGAAGACGTACTCAAGGACACCGGCAGCGCGGTGGTCTGGTGGCTCGCCAAGAACGACGAACAGGTGGAGAGGACCGTGGAAGACCTCGGCCTGCTCGCCCGGCTCACGTCCGCGGTCAACGACACCGACGTGCCTGAACGACTGCGGGACCTCATCGCTGAGCCGCGTGAGGAGCAGGGAGGCACAGAGCCCTCGGACTGGCGGGCGGCCGCCTTCGAGCGGGCGCCGACGGCAGCGGACCACCTCGCGGAGGCACTCAACGCCCTCGGCTTCGAGGACGGGGACACCCAGCGCAGGTTGCTGGCCAAACAGATCGCGGACGCCATCAGGGACCAGGACCAGCAGGAGACTGCTGACGACCTGGTGCGCCGATTCGACCCGCCGGCGGCCTTCACCCCGGACAACGGAGAGCCGCAGGACAGCACCGGCGGCGCAACCCGGCCCACACCCGGCACCTGACCCTCAGGGGGAATCCTATGGACACCGAGATCGCTGCTCTCGCTGCGTCGGGAGCGAGCACGTTGGTCTCACTCATGGTCACCGACTCCTGGGTGCAGGCGCGTGAGCTCGTCGGACGGCTCTTCTCGCGTACCGGTGCGGGCGGTGCCACGATCGCCGACCTGGACACCGCACGGGCCAGACTGCTTGCCGGCGGTGCCGACGACGCGCAGACCACCCGTGAGATCACAGACCGATGGCACGTCCACCTGCACCGGCTTCTGCAGACGGGCTCCGCCACCAGCGACGACTTGCGCGACGTGCTGACCTCTCTCCAGCAGCTCGTCAACGTGCCCGCAGTCCTTCCGGTCCCCGTACACAACAACATCAACGGCGGAGTTCAGCACGGCCCGGTGATCCAGTCAGGCCGGATCACCGGGCTCGCCTTCCATGTCCACAGCCCCGGCCTCCCCGTGCAGGACTGAGCCGCTGCCTCGCCGAACAGGGGCGGCGCCGGCGCCTGCCCCGTCGTTCTCAGTGCGACGCGCCCTCGGGCTTGCGCCGTACGCCGGCCGCGGCCAGAGCGGCACCGATCACGCACAGCACTCCGGTGACCAGCGCGGCGGTGTGCACGCCGTTGATGAAGGCCTGGCCGCTGCCCTCGATCACCGCGGTCCTCAGCTGCCCCGGCATGTCGGCGGAGACCGGCGAGATGCCCATGGCCACCGCGTCCTTGGCCTCGTACAGGCCCTCGGCGAGGGGCGCCGGCACCCCGGCGGAGCCGAGTTCGCCGGGCAGGGTCGAGCCGACCCGGCTGCTGATCAGGGACACGAGTACCGAGGTGCCCAGGGCCCCGCCGATCTGCAGCGCGGTGGCCTGCAGGCCTCCCGACACACCGGCGTCCTCCACCGGAGAGTTGCCCACGATGGCGTCGGACGAGGCGGCCATGACCATGCCCACGCCGAGGCCGAGAGCGATGAAGGGCGGCCACATGGCGGTGTACGGGGAATGCACACCCCACGTGAGCATCCCGAAGGCGGCGCCGGCCTGCAGCACCATGCCGAGCGGCATGGTCAGCCCGGCGCCGAACTTCTCGGTGAGCTTCGCGCCCAGCGGCGAGGCGACCACGGACGCCAGGCTCAGCGGCAGGGTGCGCACGCCGGCTTCGACGGGGGTGAAGCCGCGTACGTTCTGGAGGTACAGCATCACGAAGAAGATCACGCCGAGCAGGACGAAGAAGTTGATCGCGGTGATGATCGTGCCGATGGTCAGCGCGCGGCTGCGGAACAGGCGCATGGGCAGCAGCGGATGCTCCACGCGCGTCTCGTACCAGCCGAACACCACCAGGATCACGAGGCCGGCGGCGAGCGCCCCCAGCGTCGAGCCGGAACTCCAGCCCCACGTCTCGCCCTTGACCACGCCGAACACCACGACGAGCAGGCCGAGCGCGAGCAGGATCACACCGGGGACGTCGAAGCGCTGGTCGCCGGAGGCGTTCTTGCTCTGCGGCAGCACGAGTGCGCTGAAGACGAGCGCGACGGCACCGATCGGAGCGTTGATGTAGAAGACGGACTCCCAGTTGACGTGCTCGACGAGCAGACCGCCGACGATGGGGCCGAGCGCGGTGGACACGGACGACACCATCGCCCAGATGCCCACGGCCATGCCGAACTTCTTCGGCGGGAACACCGCGCGCAGCAGCCCGAGCGTGTTGGGCATCAGCAGCGCGCCGAAGAGGCCCTGTACGGCTCGGAAGGCGATGACGCCCTCGATCGACCCGGCCAGGCCGATGGCGACCGAAGCGAGCGTGAAGCCTACGACTCCGACCAGGTAGAAGGTGCGCCGGCCGAAGCGGTCACCGAGCTTCCCGCCGAGGATCAGCGCGGCGGCCAGGGCCAGCAGGTAGGAGTTGGTGACCCATTGCAGGTCGGCGGTGGACGCGTTCAGGTCCCGGCCGATCTCGGGGTTCGCGATCGAGACGACGGAGCCGTCCAGACCGACCATGAAGAGACCGAAGGCGACGGCGATGAGCGTCAGCCAGGGGTTGGAACGGCGGCCGGCGGGAGCGGCGGACGGGCTGTGTGCGGGCAGGGGTGAGCTGTCCGCGACAGTGGAGGACATGGAGGTGCCTTGCTTCCTCGTGAAGACGAGCGTGTGACGGACGGGGGGTACGCGCCGGCCGTCAGTGGGCTGCGGGGTGAATGTGCCGCGCCAGGCTCTGGAGGGCGCCCAGGGCGGACCCGATGGCGTCGAGATCCCCGTCGGTGAGGGTGTGCAGCGCCTCCACGACATACCCGTCCAGCAGGCTCCCGACCTCGGCGAGCCGGAGCCGGGCCTCGGCCGTCAGGTGCAGATGCGCGACCCGCTTGTCCTCGGGGTCCTGCCTGCGCTCCAGCTGCCCCTGGCCGGCCAGCTGTGTGACCAGGGCGCTCACGTTGTTCGGCTTCATCAGCAGGACGTCGGCGGCCTCGCGCACCGTGACGCCGTCCCGCTCGCCGACGAGCCGCAGGAGCGCCAGCTGGCTCTCGGGCGGCTTGGGGTGCGGAAAGTCCTGGGCGAGCCGCCGGTCGAGTGCCCGGTGCAGCGCGGGCAGGACGGCCGACATCGCGGACGCGATCTGCCGGATGTCCTGTTCGGACGCGCTGGGGGTGGCCATACCGAGCAGTATAAGTATGACCATATAGCTATGTCAAGATACCCAATGGTTCGACCGCCTCCCCTCACGGAGCGGGCCTACCCAGCGGACGACGACGCCTGGACCCGTGTCCTGCGGGACCGCGGGGAGCGGGAAGGGCGGTGGGTGTGGAGGACGAGCAGCGCCAGGGCGCCCGTCGCTGCTGACCAGGTGAGGGAGAGCAGCCCGTGGGACCAGGGGACGTGTGGGGTGAGGGCTGCGCTCAGCGCCAGCTGGTTCACGCCGTACAGGGGGAGCGCGGACACGCCTGCCACATCCATGAGCGTGTTGAAGACGGGATTCTGCAGGCCGGTGTCGACCAGGCTGAGCATGATGATGAGGAAGAAGCCCTCCAGCTCGCCGCGGACCAGAGAGCCGAGCAGAAGCCCGATGCCGCCGTAGGCGAGGCCGGCACCCGCAAGGGCCAGCACCAGGGGACCTGCGTGGCGTACGGGCAGGGAGATCCACAGCAGGATCGTCGTGTAGAGGGCCAGCAGCGCGGCGGTGAGGGCGACGGCAGCGAGTTTGGCCAGCAGCATCGGCAGCCGGGGGTATCCGGCCAGCAGCAGACGGCGGTCCATCTGCCGGGACTGGAAGGTCTCGGTGAAGGTGATGAAGCCGGCGACCATGGTGATGGCGCCGAGCGCACTGGCCACCTGGCCCAACTGGCTGGCCGGAGCGGAGACGGGTGCGCTGATGGCGTCCAGCCAGATGCGCACCACTTGGTCGGAGGTGCACAGGCGTGCCACGGCGATCCACAGGGGGATGAACGCGACCGCCAGAACCAGGGCCAGCCGGTTGCGCAGGTGGCCCAGCAGGGTGCAGCGCAGCAGTTCGGTGAACGCCGTCCAGGAAAGTCTCAACGGTCGGCTTCCTCGAAGTGCAGACGGCCCTGGCGCAGATGAGCGATCGCATCGAAGTGGTGCAGGTCGTGCAGCAGGTGTGACACCACGACGATCGACCGGCCCTGATCACGCAGATCGGCGGCCAGAGACCAGAACCGCTGATGGGTGTCCCAGTCGAAGCCCTGGTAGGGCTCGTCCAGGACCAGCAACTGCGGATCGTGCATGAGAGCGATCAGGAGGTTCAGCTTCTGTCGCGTTCCGCCGCTGAGTTCGCCGACCGGCTGTCGCCGGCAGCCGGTCAGCGCCAGCAGCTCCATCAGCTCCCCGACGCGCTCCAGCGTCGGCAGCCGGTAGGCCAGCTGGAACAACCGAAGATGCTGTCCGACGGTGAACGCATCATTGAGTACCGCCCGTTGTGGGCAGTAGCCGACCGCCCCGGTCCTTGTCACCGTTCCGCGATCGGGCGCGAGGCTTCCTACGGCGATCTGCAGCAGAGTGCTCTTGCCCGCGCCGTTCTCGCCGACGACTCCCACCAGCGTCCCGGCGGGCACGTCGAGGTCGACGTCGCGCAGGACCTGCCTGCCGCCGTACTCCTTGCAGACTCCGCTGATGTGCAGCCGTGGCGGGTGGCGCGTCGTTACTGCCTGCACATGAGCCCCTCGAAAGATCGGACAAGTCGGAGCGAGCCCGCCCGGAGCCCACCCAGGGGCCGGGGCCGCGCAGGTTCATGTCCCCTGGCCTGTCCGGCTCATGGCCGCTCAGCTGCGCTGGGCCGGACGATCCGGGCTCTGGGCGGCGGCCCCCTGCGCAGGGCGGCACGCTGCTGCCCGGTGTTCAACGAGCCCGTACCAGCCGTGTAACGGCGGCCACCCGCTGTTCCGGTGAACAGCGGACGTCGCCGCTCCACAGGCATCGCACCTCCCCGTCGAGCGTGACGCGAGCCGCAGTCCGCCGTTGTAGGAGGCGATGCCCCCGACACCGCAGCACGACATCAGCGCTCCCACGATCGTGATCGGAGCCGGCCCCCACGGTCTTGCGGCCGCCGCGCTACTGCGCCGCTCCGGCATTCCGGCCGTGATCCTGGAACGGTCGGACCGGGTAGGAGCGAGCTGGGCGCAGCGCTATGACCATCTGCGCCTGCACACCACCCCCGGCACCTCGAGCCTCCCCGGGCTGTCGGTGCCGCGCCAAGCAGGTCCGTGGGTGAGCCGGGACGACTACGTGCGATACCTGGAGGGTTACGTCGCCCACCACCGACTCGCGGTCCGGGTGACCACCCCGGTGCAGCGCATCGAGCGGGCCGAGCCGGGTTCGGGAGCACAGTGGCTGGTCCACACTCCCGACGATCCAGTGGCTGCTGGTGCGGTCGTGGTGGCCACCGGCCGCTGCCACACCCCGACTGTCCCGGGCTGGCCCGGGCGTTCGACGTTCACCGGCACGCTGCTGCACTCGGCCCACTACCGGTCTCCGGCCCCCTACTGCGGGCGGGACGTCCTGGTGGTCGGCGCCGGCAACAGCGGTACCGAGATCGCCGGCTCCCTGGCCGGGGCCGGAGCCGGACGGGTGCGGATCGCAGTCCGCACCCCGCCCAACATCCTGCCCCGCTCCAGCGCCCGATGGCATGCGGTCGGCCGGCTGACGGAGGTCCTCCCGCTCGCATGGCGCGACCGCACCTCCTTGCTCACACAACGCCTCGCGGTGCCCGACCTGACCTCACGGGGACTGCCGCGGCCCCGCACGGGCCTGTACACCCGCAATGCCCGCGAAGGGGTCAACCCGGTGCTCGACCACGGCTTCGTGGACGCCGTCCGGTCCGGGCGGATCGAGCCGGTCGCGGCCGTCCGGGCGTTCGACGGCCCCGACGTGGTACTGGCCGACGGCACCCTGCTGCGACCCGACACGGTCATCGCCGCCACCGGGTACCGGCCCCACCTGCACGACCTGGTCGGGCCCCTGGGCGTACTGGACGAGGACGGGCATCCCCTCGCCGTAGGGGCACAGACCCACCCCGACGCCCCACGCCTGTACTTCGCCGGATACACCAATCCCCTCACCGGCGTCCTTCGCCAGGCGGGCATCGAGGCGCGCGCCATCGCCCACGCGTTACGACGCGAGACGGCGCGGGCCCCCCTCCCCGCCCCCCGCGTCGGCGACCGCACCGCCGACACGCTCCACAGAGGACACGCTCCGAGCTGACGGGGCCTCGGCGCTCGGTCCACCGGCCCCTGACGGCAGGCGTCAACCCGGCTCCGCCACTGCGGCAGGCCGGGCCGGAGCCGTCCGACGCCCAGGGCCGCGTCGTGTATGCCGGGAAACACGTCGGGCGCGCCGGAGGCACCCGATCGGCCTAGGCAGATTGCAGATCAGAGCCCTTGTGGAGCGGCTTCCGGGATCGCCGCGCACTCCACGTGGTGCGTCATCAGAACAGGCTTCGTCAAAGCCCGGGACCGGTCACCCGCCCAGAATCTCCTCCAGCAGCGCCATCCTGATGTGGACGGCATTCGTCGCCTCCCGCCAGTACCCGTTGTGCGCAGTGGCGTCCACGTCCAGCGACAGTTCGTCCAGGCGTGGCAGCGAGTGCAGTACCAGGAGTTCGGGGCGGGCACCTGCTTCGAGCATCGCGCGGTCGACCTTGTAGGCGGCGGGCGTCGACGGCTTGTCAGCCTCCGCGAGGTGTCGCCCCACGCCGTAGTCGGGCTGCACCACGGGCTCCATGTACACGGCATCGGCCCGCGGCAGTCCCTCCGCGATCGAGGAGATCCTTTCAACCGTGCACCCGGAGGCCCTCACCTCTTCGATGAGCGCGGGGTCCGGGCTCATGTCGTCCGGGTGCGCGAGCAGCACGGTGCACGCGTAGTGCCGCAGGCCGAGCAACACCGATCGCATCGTGCGCATCCGGAGATCACCGCTCAGGATCCAGGTCGTTCCGTCGAGCCGGCCGCAGTGTTCGCGGGCCGTGTACAGGTCCGCGAGCGCCTGGGTGGGGTGCTCGCCCCAGCCGTCGCCCGCATTGATGACCGGCACGTTCGCGTGAGCGGCGAACGACTCGGCTGCTCCGGTCTGCGGGTGCCGCAGCACGATGACGTCGCCGTAGTTGGAGAGCATCGTGGCGATGTCGCCCAAAGACTCCTGGAAATGGTCTCCCGCTCTGGTCGAAGCCGGGTCGGCGAAGCCTGCAACCCGACCGCCCAGGCGCAGCATCGCGGACTCGTGGGAGAGCCGGGTGCGCGTGCTGTTCTGGTAGAAGGCGCTCACCAGGATGCGTCCTTCGAGTGAACGCAGCGATTCCCGGCGCGAGCGCCTGGCCACCATGGCGACGCGCTCGAAGAAGCCTTCGAGTTCCGCCCGCCCGAACTGGCGCATGGAGAGGAGGTCTGCCTGCTTGAGAGTGTCAGTCATCGTTCTTCCCGCCATCCCTGGTCCGACCGTGTTGAGTGATCCTGCGGACCACGGCGTCCGCGAAGTCGTCTGCGGCCTCGGGCCGGTGACAGAAGAACAAGCACGGACTCGTCAGGTCCAGCTCGATCAGTTGGAGCCGTCCGTCGTCCGCTCGGATCAGGTCCACCCTGGCGTACAGCTCGTCACGGCAGTCCGCCGCGTCGATCACGGCCTGCGCCACCTCTCTGAGCTCCGGAGTGAGCAGATGCGGCTCGTGCGTACCCCCGTAGCCCTCGTGCACCCGTATGTCGCCCTCGGGTGGACGCTTGACGAGCGCGTGGCTGAGTCGGCCGTCGATGCAGACGACGGAGAACTCGCCCTCGGTGCGGATACTGCGGAGGAACGGCTGCAGACACCACTCGCCCGTGCCCGGGGCCTCACCGAAGTGGGTCGCCCGGACGGACGACAGCAAGGCCACGCCGCGTCCCCCCAGCGCCGTGGCGGGCTTCACCACGCCTTCGGACCAGCCGTGCCGCTCCGCAACGGCACGGGCCTCGGCCGGGTCCCGGACCACCACGGTGGGTACGACTGGAGCGCCGGCCTCCGCCAGCTTCGCCAGGTAGCCCTTGTGGTGGTTGCCGTGGACGGCTGCGACCGAGTTCGCGATCGCCGTTGCCGCGGACACCTGCTCGTACCACTTCAAGAACCCCGGCGAACGGTCCGGATAGTCCCAGGGCGATACGACGACCACCAGGGCGAACGAACTCCAGTCGGCCGTGGGGTCGTCCCAGGGCAGGATCGCCGGCTCGATGCCGCGGGCCCGGAGTGCCGCGAGCAGGACCCTGTCGTCTTCACACAGGTCCGGATCGCGTGTCGAGGTGACACAGGCGACCGCTTCGAAGGTGCTGTCCGTCATGGGCGGACTCCTTGATCTCGCTGAGGTGCTGGGGGCCTGCGGGAGCCGGGGCCGGGAGCGGCTTGTCGCATGACCACGCCCTAGCCCTGCCGCAGGAGGCTGGACATGGCACTGAGACCGTCGTCGAGCTGGTCGGCCGGGACGCCGAAACCCAGCCGGACGTGGCCCCGCGAACCGAAGCAGCTGCCCGGGACCAGCAGGACGCCGTGGTCTCGCATGAGCCGGTCACAGAAGACCTCGTCGTCGACTCCGTGCAGCCGGGGAAAGGCCACGGCGCCTCCGTGCGGACGTACCCAGCCGACGTGGTCCTCGTGATCGTCCACCCAGGCGGCGACCCGCTCCACGTTCTCGCGCACGAGGCGCATCCTCGGCTCCAGCAGGGCCTCCGCGCCCCGCACCGCGTGCAGGGCAACCGTCTCGACCAGGGGCGACAGCGCCAGGGTCGTGTAGTCGCGCAGGACCACGAGTTCCTCGATGAGCTCCTCGGGGGCGAAGCACCAGCCGACCCGCAGGCCGGGCAGGCCCAGCCCCTTCGACAGCGTCCCGAAGGAGATCGCACGTGCGTAGGACATCGCGGGATTGGGGGGTGTCGCGTGGTCGTACGTCATGTCCGCGAACACCGAGTCCCAGATCAGGTAGGCGCCGTGTACCCGGGCGATCTCGACGATGCGGCTCTGTTCCTGCGGACTGACGCCGATCCCCGTCGGGTTGTGCGGGAAGTTGGCGATGACGGCTCGGGTCCGGGGCGTCACCAGCCCGGCGAGATCGTCCAGATCCGGTGCGAAGCCGTCCTCCCAACGCAACTTCCAGGGAACGATCTTGCAGCCGATCGCTTCCGCGATGCCCACCAGCGTGTGGTAGGCAGGCTCGACGACGACCACTTCGTCACCGGGGCGCAGGATGGTCGTGAGCACCATGTACTGGACCTCGCCCGAGCCTGAGGTCACCATGACCCTGCCGGGGTCCCGGTCGCCCCACCGATCCGCGATCGCGGCGCGCAGTTCCGGGGCGCCGCAGGACCTGCTGTCCCGGAACGCCACGTCGGCGAGGTCCTCGGGCTCGAGTGCCGTCAACCGGAAGAGATCGGTCATGGCGTACGGCTCGACCCCACTCGAGCTGATGTCGATCCGGGCGTCGAAGTAGTGGTCGCGCAGCCAGTCCTCGAGTGGGGCGCGGCGGAGCTTCACGGAGTGATCCCTTCGGTCGGTGCTGTTGCCCGGGACACCGGCTCGTCGACGAGTGCGGCGAAGCGACCGCCGGCCCGCGTCGGTGCCGGAGGGTAGGGGACCGGGGTGTCCGGCCCCATCGCCGCCATGGCGCGCAGCAGGCTGCACACCCGGTCGGCGAACCGGGCCGCGGCGGGCGCCTCGCGGCCGGTGTCCGGGTGGATGAGGTGGATGCGGAGCCGTTCGGAAGAGACGACGAACTCCACGCTGAGCCCGAACTTGACCGCGGTCGGCGGGGGCGCGGGAGTCGGTTCCAGGACGATTCCCGGCAGTTGCAGGGACTGCTCTTCCTCGGAGGAGGTCACGATGACGTCGAACAGCGGACCATGCCGGTCCACGCGCATCCCGGCCGCTGTGCGCACCACGTCCAGGTGGGAGGCGTCGGAGTCCTCCACCAGATCGAGGAAGCGGTCCCAGACACCCTCCACGGCGTCCCTCAGGGAGCCGTGCCGGTCGATGGGCAGCCGGAGGACCACGGGGTCGACGAACATGCCGACCACCAAGTCCAGACCGGGAAGGTGCCGCTTGGCGATGTTCGCGCCGACGACCACTTCGTCGGTGGCACACCACTCCGACAGGGCGATCGCGCAGGCGGCCAGGCCCAGCCCGTACAGGGTGATGCCCTCGGCCGAAGCGCGTGCGGTGAGGTTGGCGAAGTCCTGCCCCCCGACGGTCGCGTGCACCTCGCCTGCGGGTGCCCCGGACGCATCGGGAGCCTGCGGTGTCCCCCAGGGCGTCGTCGCGGGCCCCGCCACCGCAGTGCGGGCCCGGCGCGCGATCGCGGACGTGGCGGCCGGGTCACTGCGTACCGAGGACTCCCAGTGAGCGAACTCGGCGTACGTGGCGGGCAGTGCGGGCAGCTCCTGCGGATGCGGTCCCAGCAGTGCTGCGAGGTCGGCCCCGATCAGCTGGATGGACCAGGCGTCGACGGCGATGTGATGACAGGTCCACAGCACGTGCGAGGCGCCGGTGGGCTCGGTGGCGAGCACGATCCTGGCCGATGAGACGCCGAGATCGAACGGTTCGGCGTGGTTCGCCGCGATCAGTGCGTCGACGGCCGCTGCAGCCGCCGCCCCGTCGGGCAGGGTGACGGTCCTGAGGGGGACCTGGTCGGCAGGCAGGGTGAACCGGCTCGGGACCCCCGTGGCGTTCGTACGGTACGCGCCGCGCAGCACCTCGTGGCGTGCGAAGACCGCGCGTACGGCGTGCTCGACGGCACGGGCGTCCCGTCCCGCGCAGCGCCAGCCGAAGCTGATGTTGTAGTGCGTGGCGGACGGATCGAGTTGCCAGAGGAACCAGAGGCGTTCCTGGATGGTGGACAGCGGTGCTGCCTGACTAGCCACGGTGTTCCGTCAGCTCCTTGGTCGGGCCGCCGGTGCCGGCGGCCTGCTCCGTCTCGATGAAGCGGGCGAGCTCGCCGGCGGAACGTGCGCGCAGCAGCCGGGTCAGCGGCACGGCCACCCCGAACCGGGCCCGCAGCTTGGCAATGACCCGCATGGCGGCCAAGGAGCTTCCGCCCTGCGCGATGAACCCCCGGCCGGGGTCGAGGCCGGTGCGGCCTAGCACGTCCTGCCAGGCTCGGACCACGTCGGCACAGACGGGATCCAGCAGCGGGCCGTCCGGGGGCGATGCGCTCACGCTCACGGCGGCGCGGTCGGCGTCCGTCTCGGCCAGCAGGACGCGGTCGACCTTTCCGTTGACCGTGACCGGGAAGGTGCCGCAGGCGAAGAACTCCGCAGGGACGGCATGGGGCGGCAGGGCGCCGCGGCAGTGGTCGGCCAGCTGCCCGCTCTCCCGCGCGGTCAGCGCACGCGCATCTGGGGCTCCGGCCCGCTTGACGTATCCCAGGAGGCGCGGGACCTCCGCTCCGGCCGCCTTGACGACGACGGCCCTCTCGACCCAGGGCAGCCGCTCCAGGACGGCTTCGACCTCGCCCAGTTCGAGCCGGTAGCCGTGGATCTTGATCTGTGCGTCTTCCCGTCCGAGGAACTCCAGCACTCCGCCGGGGAGGAGCCGTCCGCGGTCACCCGTGCGGTAGACGCGCGTGCCGGCTCCCTCGGGCCCGGTCCTGATCTCGACGAAGCGGTCCCTGGTGAGCTCGGGCGCGTCCAGGTACCCGCGCGCCAGGGCGCCGCTCACCGCGATCTCCCCCGTTTCGCCGAACCCGAGGGGCAGCAGGTCACTGCCGAGGACGTGGACCGCGCTGTGGGCGAGCGGCGTGCCCACGGGTACCGGGCGGTCCGGATCGCTGACGGCCTCGCCGCCAACGACGTGCATGGTGTTCGTCACGACCGTCTCGGTGGTTCCGTACACATGGATGAGGGGGACTCCCCAGTGCAGCCACCGGCCGATGAGGCCGCGGTCGAGCCTGTCGCTGCCGACGAGTACGCGGCGCAGTGCCGCCGGGGGCCGGCGGCCGTCTTCGTATAGCTGGCGCACCCATTCGTGCCAGTACGTCGTCGTCAGTTCGACGGACGTCACACCGCGCTGCTCCATGAGGCGCGTCAGCTCGTGGGGGGCCAGCGGGCCGTTCTCGTGGGCGAACGCGATCGTGGCACCGGCGATCAGGGCGGGAAATATCTCTTCGATGACGACGTCGAAGCCGAGAGCGGCGATCTGCAGCACGACGTCGTCGCCCCGCAGGGGCAGCCGGTCGGCGAAGGCCCGGGCGAAGGCCGCGAGTTCCGCGCGTCCGACGGCCACGCCCTTGGGCCGCCCGGTCGACCCCGAGGTGTAGAAGACGTAGGCCAGCGCGGCCCCGTCAGGCTCGGGAAGGGGCACCTCTGCGGCGTCCGGTTCCGTGACGCCGTCGTCGTTGCGGAGGATGCGGCAGCCGTCCGGGACCGAAGCCCCGTTCCCGGGATCACAGATCACCACCTCCGCGGCGGCTTCGGCGAGAACCGCTGCCAGGCGCTCCGCGGGCTGTCTGCGGTCCAGAGGCAGGAAGGCGGCGCCGGCCCTCAGGGCGGCCAGGGCCGCGACGGTGAAATCGAGCCCCGAATCGAACAGTAGGCCCACGATCTGTCCGGGTACCACACCGGCCTTGAGTATCCGTCGTCCCAGGGCCTCGCTGGCACCGTACAGCTCGCCGTACGTCATGCGGCGGGACGGGCCCCCGTCGAGCGCGACAGCGGACGGCTGCGCAGCCACCTGGGCAGCGAATCCGGCGAGCACGTCCTGCGCGCCGGCCACTGCGGCGTCACTCGTGTCCATGGCCTGCCTTCCTTCCCCTCTTCCTGTCGCGACCCGATCAGTGAGCGACGTGGCTCAGCAGGCTGCTGCGCACCTCACGCGAGGTGCGCAGGTCCCGGGTGACGCATACGCGCTTGAGCCAGCGGTCGGTGCCGTCGTAGCGGGCGGTGAACGGCTTCCTGCCGTGCACGACGACGTGGTTGTCGATGAAGCAGTAGTCCCCCGGCTCCAGCGTGACGTCACGCTGGCGGCCGTCCATCGCCTCGGTGAGCGCCTCCAGCGCGCGGGCGGCCTGGTCATCCCCTTCGACCGGCGCCCAGAAGGACCGATCCGCACGGATGTAGGGCCGCTCGGGGTCGCCGAAGAGGACGGCGAGCGGCTTGGGACGGTGCAGCATCGCCTCGATGCGCGCGAAGTCCTGGTCGGCCTGGACGGTGTTGCTGGCCGGCAGGTGCGACTCGTCGGGCTGGATGGTGAACCGCTCCTCGAACAGGACCTTTACGTGGTCGGGGTCCAGGTCGAGGCCGACGGTGTCCGCGACCGTGGTCTCAGCGCCGTCGGGGTTGCGCAGGCAGCCGAGCACCACGAAGTCGGGGCGGTGCTCGTGGAAGGCGTCCTCCGTGTGCCACTCGAGGACGGACTTGCTGGCCGAGCCCAGTTGCTTGTGCTCGTTGCCCCGGATGGGCAGGACATCGTGGATGATGCGGCCGTTCTGCTGGGTCGCCCAGCCGAAGACCTCCCCGATGACGGCCGAGTACAGGACCAGCCGCGTGTCGAACACCTCGGTCCGCCGCGGGTCTCCCCCGTGGTCCCAGTGAGCGGGAGTCGGTCCGATCCCGGCGCCGTCGACTTCGTGACCGCCGATGATGCACGTACCGAGTTCCTCTCGGCGGAAGCGGTTGAGGAAGTGGTGGATGCTGGCAGGCAGTTCGGCGGCGATCGCTGCCGCGTCGACCAGGAACTCGACGTCGTCCGCCGCTCCGTAACGGTCGAGCGTGCGTCGCGCGAGTGCGTTGACTTCGTCGAGTTCCTGCGGGTCGAGTACGAGCTTGGGCACGCGGTCTCCAAGTGGCGCGAGGGAAGGACGTGAAGGAGGAAGGAAAGAACGGGGCACGGACCGCACGCGAGGGGCGGTAGGGCCTCAGAGCCTCGCGTCGTCCGGTGCCGGGGCGAGTTGCCTCTCGGCCCGGCCCAGGGGAAGGATCAGGAGGGCGGGAATCTGGAACAACGGCATCAATCCGAAGACGACCAGACTGGTGCGGACACCGAAGTACTGCCCGATCACACCGCCGGCCAGTGCACCCAGCGGCGCCGCACCCCACGCAAGGGTCCGGTACGCCGCCGTGACCCGGCCCAGCAGCCGGTCGGGCACCTGCTGTTGCCGGTAGGTCACGCTGAGGACGTTCCAGACGACGACGGCTGCGCCGTACAGGGCCAGGCCCGCGGCAGCGGCCACGGGTCCCGGGAGGCACACGGGAAGCAGCATCCCCGTCGCGATGAAGACGATGGCGATCGTCAGCAGGAACCGTGCGGCGATCAGCCGATGGAGCACGGGGACGGCCAGTGCGGCGGCCAGGCTGCCGGCTGCCGACACGGCCAGGACCAGGCCGAACTCGCGGGTACCCAAGCCCATTGGCCCGGGGGCGACGGCGTAGAGCGTGAACTGGGCGAACCACCCCGCGAACGCCGTCGCGCCCAGCGCGGTCCCCCAGGTCAGTGTGCGCAGGGCACGGTGGTCCCAGAGGAACCTGAAGCCTTCGCGGATGGCCGGGAGGACCTTCGCGCCAGCCGGGGCGTCCTGGCGCGGAATGCGCAGCCCTCGTACGAGGAGCAGCGCCGCCGCATAGACCACGGCAGTGCTCAGGGTGAGGGGAGCCAATGCCAGCGCCGCGAGGATTCCCGCGAGCGCAGGACCGGCGAACTGGGCGCTCACCGTTTCGACCGCGGAAAGTCTGGCGTTGGCACGGCTCAGGCGGTCCCCCGGCATGACCGAGGGCAGGACCGTCTGCGCGGCCGTGTCGTAGGCGACCTCGCAGATCCCGAGCACCAGGGCCGTGACGATGACCGCGGACAGCCCCGCGCTGCCGGACGCGAGCATCGCGGCGACGCAGACCAGCACCGCGCAGCGCACCGCGCTCGCCAGGACGAGCACCCTGCGCCGGTCCCAGTAGTCGACCAGGACTCCTGCGAACGGCGCGATGAAGGCCCACGGAGCACTGCGGCAGAAGGCGACGAGCCCCACCGCGATCGGTACCCGGGTTGCGTTCAAGGCCAGCAGGGGCAGCGTCACGGTGGCGAGCCCGTCCGCGAGGAAGGAGACTCCGAACGGCCCGATGACCCTCCACAGGCGCGGGGCCGGAGCACCCCGCTGCCGCCCGGTCTCCTCCTCGATTTCCCGCGGCCTCGCGGGTTGGGTCACCTGCCCCAGCCCGTGTGGTCCTCGGGCCCGGAGACCACCGGGTCCACCACGGAAGCGGAGTAGCCCCATCCGGTGTGAGCCAGTGTGGTGCGGGAGGTCGCGGTCTCCGCGGTGACGGTGCGCAACGACGGCACGAGGGCAGAAGTACCCGTGATTGCCAGTGCGACGGCGCCGGCAATGAGGAAGAGAAGGCCCTGGGTGGGGCGAGACCTACGGTCGGTGGGCATGGAGTGGTCCCCCTTGCAAGGGCCTGGACGGGCCCCTGTCGTTCGTTTTGGTGATGAGAAAAGACTGCTCGATGAACGCGTGTGCTGGCCACGTATGCTGGTGATCAGCAAGCTGCACGTCAGAAAATGTGGGGGGAATATGCCGGGGCAGAAGGATAAGGAAGGGACATTTCTTACTCCGGCATGGAGCGACGCCCACGCTGCCGCGTACCGTTCCATCCTCAATAGGGGTGGCTATGATCCGGAATGGCTGGTTCGGGACACCGGGCTGAGTTCGCACGAGGCAGGGACCTTGGTGGCCGACCTCCTCGCCCTGCGACTCCTGCGCAACTGCACCGTGGGTGACGACGAAGTCGTGGTCGCCGCAGACCCCAAACTCGCGACCGCCCGGCTCCTCGGACCCGCCGAAGCGGCGCTCCGGCGCCAGGAACGGGAGATCGAGACCCTCCGCGCCGAACTCGACGAGCTGTCAGGCGTGTTCACTGACAGTCGCCGCGAACAGAGCAGTGACGGTCAGGTGGAGTGGGTCGACGACCTCGACACCGTGCTGTCCCACATCTCGGCCGCCGCTCGGGAGTGCACGCTCGAAGTCCTCACCGCCCAGCCGGGTGGTGCCCAGCCGGCCCACGTACTGACCGAAGCGCTGCCGCGGGATCTCGAACTGCTGCGCCGCGGTGTCCAGGTGCGCAACCTGTACCAGCACACGACTCGGTTCGACCCCTCCACTCAGCTGTACGTGGAGCAGGTGTCCCGCCTCGGGGCCGAGGTACGGACGATGCCCGAGTTCTTCGAGCGGATGATCATTTTCGACCGCGAGATCTGCTTCCTCGCCGCGCCGGACGATCCGACGTCGGCCCTTATCGTCCGGCAGCCGGCCATGGTGGCCTTCCTGCTCGGACTCTTCGACCGGTTCTGGAACGGGGCACAGCCGTACAGCGGTACGGCTGACGGCTACCTGAACGTGCACACCCACACCCAGGAGATCCACGTCAGGATCGTCGAGATCCTCGCCGACGGGCTGAAGGACGAGGTCGCCGCCCGGCGTCTGGGCATGTCCGTCAGGACACTGCGCAAGCACATCGCCATGATCATGCAGGAGACGGGGGCCACGAGCCGCTTCCAGCTCGGCTGGTCCATGGGGCTCCAGCGCAGGCCCGCCGGCGCACCTGCGGCCACGGCTGACGCCCCCTCCCAGCCTTGACGGTGGCAGCTCCCCGCACGCCCGGCCGTCAGCCGAGGCGGAAGTCCGGATCGCCGGTGATGTCCGTGACATCCATCTGGGCCCGCTGGAGCTGTCCGGAGTAGTCCCAGTTGAGCGCCTGCCAGCGGGTGAACTGGTCGAGGACCCACATGCCCGACTGCCGCGAACCGTTGCCCGAGCGGCCGTTGCCACCGAACGGCAGATGCGCCTCGGCACCGGACGTGGAGTTGTTCACGCTGACCATCCCGGCCCGCACACCGCGCCGGAAGCGGAACGCGGTCGCGGCGTCCTTGGTGTAGATCGCGGCCGAGAGTCCGTAGCCGGTCGCATTGGCGAGTTCGATCGCCTCGTCCAGACGGTCGTAGCTCATGACGCCGACCAGCGGGCCGAACGTCTCCTCCTGGAAGATCCGGTCGTCCGGCCGAACCCCGTCGACGATCGTCGGGTGGTAGTACAGACCGGATTCCAGGTCTCCGACGAAACCATCGCGCGGCCGGGCCGCGGTGATACGGCCCAGGTCCGTGGATCCGCAGGGGGTGTGGTGCGGTTCGAGCCAGCCCAGGTACTGCTCGAAGCGGTCCGCGAAGCGCTGGTCGATCAGAGGGCCGTAGAGCACGTCGCGCCGTGGATCGCCGATCGTGGACGAGGCGACGGCGGCGGTGAAGCGGCTCAGGAACTGGTCATGCAGGGACGAGTGCACCAGCACCGTTCCGAGAGAGGTGCAGCGCTGGCCGGCCGTGCCGAACCCGGAGAAGAGCGCGCCTGTCACGGCGAGCTCCACATCCGCGTCCTCGGCGACCACGAGCGGGTTCTTGCCGCCGAGCTCCAGGCAAGGGTTCTGCAGGTACCGGCCGGCCAGCGCTCCGATCCTGCTGCCGACCTCGGTCGATCCGGTGAACCCGATCTTGTTCAGGTCTCCCGCCTCGAGTGCCTGTTCCAGACCGTTCCAGGTCTGCTCGCCGTCGGCGAAGACCAGGTTCAGTACGCCGTCCGGCACTCCGGCGTGGACGAGCAGGTCGAAGAGCGCCGCCGAGGTGGCAGCCGCGTACTCCGCGGGCTTCCAGACCACGGTGTTGCCGCAGAGCAGGGCGGGGATGATGTACCAGGCCGGTACGGCGACCGGGAAGTTGCCCGCGGTGATCACCGCGACCACTCCCAGGGGCTCGCGGAACGTGAACAGCTGCTTGTCCGGCATCTCGCTCGGGACCGTCTGCCCGTAGAGGCGGCGCCCCTCACCGACGAAGAAGTCGCAGGTGTCGACGATCTCCTGCACTTCGCCGAGCGCCTCGGCGTACGGCTTGCCCGTCTCCCTGGTCACGAGAGCGGCGAGCCGATCCGCGTTCGCCTCCACCAGGCGCCCCATGGCGGCGACCACCTTGCCGCGCACCGGAGCGGGCACATCGGCCCAGCGCTCCTGCGCGGTACGGGCAGCCTTGCAGGCACCGGCGAAGTACGGCGCGTCGGCAAGGTCCACCTGCGCCACGGTCTCGTCGAGCCGGGACGGGTTCACCGACCGGTATGTGCGCGCTCCGGCCCCTGCCGGTCCGGCGCTCGCGCGCTGCCCGGCCACCACCGACGTCAGGGCCTCGTTCGGCAGGTCCGCCATCATTCTGATCCTTCCAGGGGGTTCATCGTGTCCAGCACCCGGTCCAGGGCGCTCAACGCGAGGTCGAGTTCGGCTTCGGTGACCGCGAGCGACGGGCGTATCCGCACTCCGAGCGGACCGGCGGCCAGCATCAGGACCCGCTCGTCGTCCCGCAGTCGCCGCAGCAGTTCGTCGCGTTCACCGGTGCTGGGCATGTCGAACGCGCAGAGCAGTCCCCGGCCGCGGGTTGCCGACACCCATCGGGGGTGGCGGTCGGCGAGCTTGCGCAGGCCGGTGAGGAAGTGCTCGCCGAGGGCGGTGGCCCGCGGGATGAGCCGTTCGCTCTCGATGACCTCAAGCAGTCGTCGCGAGCGGACCATGTCGACGAGGTTTCCGCCCCACGTGGAGCTGATCCGGCTGCTGACCTCGAAGACGTTGTCGGCCACCTCGGTCACACGGCGGCCGGCCATGATGCCACCGACCTGGGCCTTCTTGGAGAACGCCACCACGTCCGGGGCCAGGCCAAGTTGCTGGTGGGCCCACGCGCTGCCGGTCACGCCGACCCCGGTCTGAACCTCGTCGAGGACGAACAGCGCGTCGTGGTCGTGGCACATGCGCTGCATGGCCTGGAGGAACCCGGCCCGCATGTGGTTGTCACCGCCCTCGCCCTGGACGGGCTCGGCGATGAAGCACGCGATGTCGTGCGGGTGGGCACGGAACGCGGCCTCGGCCTGGGCGAGGGCGTGTGCCTCCGCCGCGTCCAGGCGCGCCTCTTCCTGTGCATCCAGGGGGAAACGGATTGCGGGCACGTCGATCCGCGGCCAGTCGAACTTCGGGAAGCGGTCCGTCTTGTCCGGGTCGGTATTGGTGAGCGACATCGTGTAGCCGCTGCGGCCGTGGAAGGCACGGGTCAGGTGGAGCGCCTTCGTGCCCAAGGACGCGGAGCGTCCACGGGCCTCGTTGTGCCGGCTCTTCCAGTCGAAGGCGCACTTCAGTGCGTTCTCCACGGCTAGCGCACCGCCCTCGACGAAGAACAGGTACGGCAGCTCGGGGTCACCGAGGACGCGGGCGAAGGTCTCGACGAACTCCGCGAGGTGGGTGGTGTACAGGTCGCAGTTGGCCGGCTTGTTCACTGCGACGGCCGCCAACTGCTGCATGAACTCGGCATCGTTCACCAGCTGCGGCGGGTTGAGTCCCAGCGGGCTGGAGGCGAAGAAGGTGTAGAGGTCGAGGTACGACTCACCGGTGGCGGCGTCCACCAACCAACAGCCGTGGCTTCGTTCCAGGTCGAGGGGGAAGGAGAAGCCGTCGGTCAGCATGTGACGGTCCAGGGTGGCGTGCACGTCCTGCGGGCGGACGGCCGCCCTGGCGGTCGTGTCTGCCACGGGTGCGGAAACATCCAGCATCGAGCGTTCCTTTCGAAAACCGGCTCGGGGCGAGGCGGCCGGTGGGGACGGCAATGGGCGCAAAAGCGCAGGGATTCGGGCGGCAGCCATGTCGGCTACGGCCCGCCCGGAGGTCCACCGGGCAGTGCGCCGCGCTGCCCGGTGAACAGTTCGTGGAGCAGCGCTGCGAGTCCGGCGGCGTGGTCCGGTTCGGTCATCGACTGGTGCGTGCCGGGTGTCCAGCGCGTTCGTACGGGACGGCCGAGGAGCGCTGACCAGCCCAGGTCACCGGGTGCGGTGCCCCAGCCCTGTTCGGCTGCCGCTCGGACCAGCGTGACCGGCGCGGTGCACGGGCGCAGCGGTGGACCGCAGTGCAACGTGCGCACGTGCCGGGTGTGGAGCTCCGCGTACGGCCTCAGGTCGTCGGCCGTGTACGGAATCCCGCCCCGGGGCGAAAGGGCACGTGCGACGGCTTCGAGCACGCGGTCGGCAGGATCGCCTTCCGTCACGCCTTCGAGCAACTCCGGGGCCACCCCGAAGAGGCCCGCATACTCCTCGACCGTGGAACGCGGCCGCGCCTTGAGGACGTCGGGCGTCGCACTGTCCAGGAGCACCACGCCCCGGACAGGTCGGCCCGCCCGTTCCGCGAGGCCGGCCATCGCCACGGCGACGGCGCCCCCGAAGGACCAGCCGACCAGGGTGGCGCCGTCCGCCATGGCCGCCTCGGCCGCTTCGGCCAGGTATGCCTCGGCCAGCTCGGTCACCGTGCACCCGTCGGCCGGTCCGGACCCGCTCGCTTCGAACGCCGCCACCGGATAGCCGGCTGCCAGGTGCGGCAGCAGCCTGCGGAAACCACCGATGCTGCCGCTCGACGGGTGGATGAAGAGCACGGGGCTGCCCGCTCCGTCACGGAGTCGGACCAGGCTGCCCCGTGTCCGCAGCGATGACTCACCCACGGCGCGACGCGTCGATGAGCCGGGCGATGGACGTCACGGTGGGCTGCCGCACGACCTGCTGGAGCGAGAGCTCCACATGGCCCTGGGAGCGCAGCTGGTTGACGAGGCGGGCCAGCAGGAGCGAGTGCCCGCCGACGCTGAAGAAGTCGTCGTCCGGCCGCGGCCATCCCTGGTCGAGCAGTTCGCGCCAGGCTCCGGCGACGATGCGCTCTTCCGCGGTGTACTCCTCGGGCACGGCCTCCTCGTGCCGCTCGGCGCGCCGGAGCAGCGCCTTGCGGTCGGTCTTCCCGTTCACAAGGATGTCGAAGGCCGGCAGCACCGTGACGGACTTGGGAATCATCGGGCGCGGCAGGTGCCTCTGGAACGCCGCGAGGACCAGGTCGGCCGAGGCCGTGCCGGTGACGAACGCCCGCAGGCACGGTTCGTCGCGGGCGTCCAGCACCACTGCTGCCTCGCGCACTCCCTCGGCACCGAGCGCCACGCGCTCCACTTCACCGAGGTCGATGCGCCAGCCGTTGACCTTGATCTGGTTGTCCCGGCGTCCGGACACCCGCAGCGTACCGTCCTCGTCGAGCACCCCGATGTCGCCCGTGCGGTAGACGGGGAACACCTGGCGGGCCAGGTCGAGGTGGCTGAAGGGCGATGTCCCGGCCGCCCCGGTCCGGTACCCCCGGGCCACCCCGGGGCCGCCGATGACGACCTCGCCGCGCACCCCGTACGGCAGTGGGAGGCCCTGCTCGTCGACCACCGCGATGGCCGCGCCGGCGATGGCGGTGCCTACGTGCACGGTCCGGCCCGGGTGGACGCGTCCGGCAGTGGCGGTGGCCGTGGTCTCCGTCGGCCCGTACAGGTTCCAGATCTGGGCGCCCGGGAAGAGCGCGGTGATGCGCTGGACCAAACTGGCGTCGAGCGGTTCGCCGCCGAGGAGGAAGTGGGCGATTTCCGGAAGCACCCGAGGCGCGCCCGACTCGAAGGCGCTCAACAGAGCAGACGCGTAACTGGGTACGCAGTTCAGTGCCACCTGGCCGTCGTAGGTGCGCAGTTCGTCGCGTACGGCATCCAGGTCGAGCCGGTCGGCGGCGAGGAAGGTGACGCACCCGCCGCCGTACAACACGCCCAGTGTCTGCTTCAGTGACGCGTCGAACACCGGGCTGGAGAGCACCGGTAGCACGGTCCGCTGCGGGAGGAACTCCTCCGCGGACCAGCGCAGGTAGTTGGCCAGGCTGCTCCTGCTGATCTCCACGAGCTTCGGTACTCCGGTGGAGCCCGACGTCCGCAGCAGGTAAGCGGGGTCAGTGGGGCCTGCCGTCGGCGCCTGGCTGTCGATCCGGGGACCGGCCGGGCCGGGCCGGCCGTCTGCGGCGGCTTCGGCCGTGACATCGGCGAGCGCCAGCACTCGGCACCCTTGCGGCACCTCGATGTCCGGCGCGCCCGAGCCGGTCAGGAGCACACCGGCCTCGGCGTGCCGCATCGCTTCAGCCAGACGGGCCACGGGCTCGTGAGGTGAGAGCGGCAGGAACGCCCCGCCCAGTGCGTCCACCGCGAGGAGCGCGGCCAGCAGATCCGGCTCGGCTTCGGCGAGGACCGCGACCACGGCGCCCTGCCCCAGGGGGCCGACCGCCTCGGCCACGGCGGCGACACGCGCGCCGAGTTCCCGGTAGCTGGCCTGCTCCGCTCCTCTGCGGAAGGCAGTGGCGTCCGGGGTCTCCCTCACGTGCTGCCGGAAGCGCTCGGCGAGCGGCTGGGCCGCCCGGCGGCGGAGCCGGCGCGCCATCCCCTCCGCCATCTGCTCCTGCATCGCTGCCGGGACCAGGGCCAGCCGGGACAGGTCGACGTCCGGCCGGGCGGCGAGGTCGGCAAGGAGCCCGCTCCAGGCGTGCAGCAGGGCGGTCAGCCGCATCCGCGGCGCAGCTGCGGTGGAGTCGATCTGGAGCGCGCCGCCGCCAGGGGCCAGACGCAGCGAGCAGGTCAGGGTGTCACCGGCCGGGTGGAACCAGGACGCCTGGTACCAGCCGTCAGGGAGCGCGGGCTCTTCGGTGGCGTCGAAGACGAGGTGGGGCCGGCCGGATCCTTGCGCGAGCGCCGGAACCCCGAGCATGGAGCGGGCCTCGGTCAGGCGCTGTGCCCAGCGGTGCAGGGCCGCGGCCCCGCTGCTGTGCGGATCGATGACTCCGCCGAGCCTGAACACCTGGCCGAACGGGCCGGCGACCTCACCCAGTCCGAGGAGTTCGCGTGCGTCCGCGGCCATGCCGAACTCGTCCGGGTCGATGCCCAGGCGGTGGACGACGACGGCAAGCGCGAAGCAGGCCACGTCGGAGACGCTGCATCCGGCGTCCGCAGCGAGCTTCTCCATCGCCTGGTACGTCTGCCGGTCGAGTACGCACCGTTCGCTGGCGCGGTCGGTTGCGGACTCGTCGGTCCCGCCGGGAACGAGGTCCGTCACGCCGGGCCTGCCGGCGTTCTCTGCGGGGCGTCGGGCGGCCCAGTACTGCTCCTCCTGGGCGAGTTCGCCGCGGCGGACCATGGACCGGTGCCGCTGGGCCACCGCCAGGTAGTCGGCACGGGCGATTGCCTGGGCCGGGCCGCCGGCCAGCAAGGCCTCGGCGTCGGCCATCAGCAGTCCGAGCGAGGCAGCGTCGGCGAAGCCAGTCGAGCAGGTGATCTTGACTTCGGGCCCGTCCCAGCCTCCGCTGATGCGGATTCTCAGGGTGCCTCCGGACAGTTCCCAGCCGTGGCCCTCGGCGGTCTGCCGTCGGGTGATGCGGTGGGAGCGCTGGAGGGGAGTGCTCGTGTCCTGCGGCCACTCGTGGCGTGCGGTCAGGACCGGGTTGCCGGCCGCAGCACGGTAGAGGGAGTCACGCAGGCCGGCCACCGTGGCGCCCGGCACGCGGACGTGCAGGGCGAGCTCGCGGTCGGCCGTACCGAGCGCTGCCTGCTGGAAGGGGCCCAGTTCGTACAGGGGGGCCTTTGCGGTGTCGTCGTGGGCGAGGACGCCGGGGAGTTCCGTCACGGTCGGCGCCTCAGTTCTTTCGCAGGGAGAGGTAGGACTCAGCGGTCTTGAGGAGGATGCGGCGCGGCCCGCTGAAGGGACGGCGGCCGTGGGCACTGAGCATGTTGTCCACGACGAGGGTGTCGCCGACCTCCCAGTCGAACTGGACCGAGTGGCGCTCCACCACGTCGTTGACGACGCTGATCGTCTCGGCGTCGATCTCGGAGCCGTCCCCCCAGAACACGTTATTCGGCCAAAGCTGCTCATCGGAGTCGTCCGGGGAGGTGGAGAGCGCTTCGCGGATGCCGCTGTCCATACGGGAGATGTGGAATCCGTGCGCGTAGTTGAACCACACGTCCTCGCCGGTGTACGGGTGGCTGGCGATGGCCGGCCGGTTCTCGTACGTGCGCAGCTGGTCCCCGCCGATCCACTCCACGCGCCGGCCTTCGTCCGCGCAGAGCTTCTCGACGGCCTCGCGGTCGGCGGTCTCGTAGGAGCGCTGCCACGTACGGTTGTAGCCGTATCCCCGGACGTAGAGGAGCCCGCGCTCCGCGAACTGCCGGCGTATGTCCTCCGGAAGGTCACGGAGGATCGCGCGGTTGTTCGCGAGCGGCGTCTGGCCCCGGTCCGAGGGCGCGATGTCGCACTGGAAGAAGAGCAGCATCGGCCAGTCGTTGGAATAGCAGAATTCGCTGTGCAGGCGAATGTCCAGTTCTTCGGGGTATTCGCTCGCCGTGTACGTGTTCTCGCTCACCCGGCTGCGGATCGCGGCGCCACCTTGGTATTCCACCGCTCGGCCGCCGAAGGCGTCCACGAGTCCGTCGAAATCGGGGCGGACCGGGGAGCGGAACAGCAGGGCGCCGTGGCGGTGGAGGTCCTCCCGGAGTTCCTCCCGGTGTTCCTTGATCCACGCGTTGATGTCGGTCTCCGGAGTAGCCTCGAAGACGAGGGGCAGCTGCTCCTTGTTGTAGACGGTCCTGCGGACCGGTTCCGGCATCTCCACGGGTTCACCTGCGGGTGACACCAGGCCAGCGAACTTGCTCGAGATCACGGTTGCTCTCCGTCGTTCTTCGATGCTCATGGGCAGACGAAGGCGGTGTTCATCACGCCTCCGCGAGGGGTGTTGACAATGGCGGTGGAGGGGTCGGGGCTCTGCCGGACGAGGATTCCGGCCCCCTTCCCTCCCATGACCAGCGGGCTGAACACGCCTGCCGTCCGGATCACGCCGGATTCCTCTGAGCCGGGCAGCCGAACCGACTGCGGCAAGGGGTCCGGTGCATGGAATTCCTGAACCACGTGGTTTCCGTCGGCGAGTCCTTCCGAGACGGCCGAGTGCCATTCGGACTCGGTGGCATCGCGCCCGGCCACGACGCCGCGCGCACCGAACTGGTCGGCGGGCTTGAGGACGAACCGTTCGCGTTCCTCGAGCACCAGGTCGAGCAGGGGCTTCCGCTTCCCCTGCCAGGACACCGCGCCGTCGGTCAGCTCCCGGGTCCACGGCACCGTGCGGTGCACGAACGCGCCGTCGCGGGCGGTGAGCAGGTCCGCGTCCTCGCTGAGCCAGGCCAGCATCTTCTTGCTCGTGTAGACGGCGCCGGCCTCGGGCGCGAGGATCAGCGTGGTGTCGTGCCGGACGGCCTCCCGCATCGCGGTGACGTCCACCGGGTCCTCGTGGGCGTTGACGATCGTGAACATGCGCAGGGCCACGTCGATGGGGCTGCCCTGGAAGGTCAGCCCGCGTGAGTCGTGCTCCAGCTCGTCGGGGACCGCGAACCGGCAGGGCAGTCCGTGGCGGGCGAAATCGGTGATGACGTCGTCGAAGTACTCCTCCCCGCCGAATCCCGGTCCGCGCCGGTGCCCGAGGACGGCCACCGAGGGCTTGGGCCGGCCACGCGAACGCGTGGCACGCAGCACCACTTCCCTGCGCGGCCCGAAGTTGTCCATCGACGTCAGGCCCATTCGGCGGGCGAGCGGCGCGAAGGTCGACTCCTTCCAGTAGAAGCCGTCCATCGCCGCCAGGTGCTCGATGCCGGCGACGGCGCTGTCGAGGTTGCACTCGACGAACCAAGGGCGGCCGCCGCTGACCACGATGTCGGGCCTGGCCATGGAGAAGGCCCAGCGGTTCCACGAATCGCGGTGGGTGAGCACGCTGCACGGCGGGCGCCGGTACCCGAGCCGCTCCACCAGGGCCGGGAAGTCCGGGGCACGGCGTTCGCCGACCTCTGAGATGAGCCGTACGAGGCGTCGGGTCGCGGCCACCATGGCGCCGGCCGCCTGCTGCGTGAGCAGGACCGGCCGCAGCGGGACGGGAGCGGTCGGATGCCGATACGTCCCTTCCGTGCTGTCCGCGTCCATGCCCATGTGGCGGTCCAGGCGCTCGGCACGTTCGTGGCTCTCCCGCCGCGAGCGGCTCGTGGCGAGAAACGTGTCGTCGAGCGTGCGCGCGACGTCTGTCGCGATCAGATCCATCCGCTCCGTCCATCTGTAGGGGGTGATCGTCGGGGAGTTCAATTCGCCGCGTGCATCAGGACGTTGATGGAGGCGCCGAGGCCGGCGTTGACCACCCCGCCGACGTCGTCGGGCGCATGGCGGACCAGACAACCGGCGGGCTTGCCGTCGAAGAGGTTGAAGCCGTACACCGGCCGGACGGAGACGTCCTGGCGACGGCGTAGCGAGGTTCGGTAATGGGGCACCACTACCGAGTCGGGACGCGCGTACTCCTGGACGACGTGTCCGCCCTCGGCGAGAGCCCGGTCCACGGCCCGGTCCCAGTCCGGCTGGGTGCTCTCGCACCCCATGACCACCCCGTGGCCGCCGTAGTCCGCTACCGGCTTGAGGACGAACTCGTTCCGGCGCTCGCGCAACAGGCGGGGCAGGTCGACCGCCTCACCGTGGTAACGAGCCGGCTCGTCTGCCACCTCCCGGGTCCAGGGCAGATGCCGGTCGAGGAACGCACGGTCTTCGGCGCTCATCCAGGGGCGTCCGCGCGACATCCACGCGAGGACCGTCTTGTTCTGGAGGAGGAAGGCCGATTCGGGCGCCAACAGGTGCGCTCCCCTGCGCTGCGCCTCGAGAACCGGCTCCAGGCCGATGCCCAGCCGGTCCCAGTCGAGTTGCATGAAGTGACTGAGGACCACCGTGTGGCGCAACCCGCCGTCAGGACCCAGCAGCTGCTCAGGTTCCACGAAGTCCGCCGCCATCCCGCGGGCGCGCAGGTAGTCCACTTCCAGGTCGAAGAACCGGCGCCCGGGGTAGTCGGGGTCGCGCATGCTGCCGAGCAGTGCCACCCCCGGCGGACCGCCGGGAAACTCCGAGCAGGCTCGGGCGTAGAGCGCGTGGCGGGCCGCGAAGGGCTCGGGAGCGTCGTACAGCGGGGCGCCCTGCGGCCCGCGGAAGGCGTCGCGGTGGCACTCCGTCATCATCTGGATGTGCGGGGGTCCGCCGATCGCACCGCCGATGTTGCACTCCAGGACGCGCAGTACGCCACCGCTGACGACGGCGTCCGTGCGCGACATGCAGGCCGCCCAGTCGCGCTCCCGAGGGCTGTCCGTCAGCAGTCGGTGCCGCTCCGGGACAGCACCGAGCCGGTTCAACAGGTCGTACGGAGTGGTGCCGCCCTCCCAGCAGGTGCGCTCCAGCAGCCGGGTGAACTGCGACACGACGCGATAGTGGGAGTCGTGTTCCTCAGTGGACACGACGACCGGGTGCAGAGCGATGCTTTCGGCACTGGTGTACGGAAGGCCACGGAGCGCGTCGGAGACCCGTTCCGCCTGCTCTTCGGGCTGGAAGTCCGGGCCGGACCACAGCGGGGACGGGGACGCGATGTCAGGCAACATGGCCGGTCCAGGGGGGAGTCGGGTCATCGGAGTAGACGAGGTCCATGTAGCGTTCACCGCGGTCCGGCAGGATCGTCAGAACGCGTGAGCCGGCGGGCAGCGCGGGTCCCGCCGTGCGGATCGCGCTGACCACGGCGCCCGACGAGGCGCCGGCGAGGATGCCTTCGGTCCGCAACAGCGCACGGCACCCTGCGACGGCGTCCTCCTCGCGTACGTGGACCACGTCGTCCGGGTCGAACCGGGTGGCCAGTTCCGGCCGCATGCTGGAGCCGTGCCCCGGGAGGTGGCGCGGTGCCGGAGTCCCGCCGAAGACCACCGATCCGTAGGCGTCGGCCGCTATGACCTTGAGGTCGGGCCACTGCTCGCGGAGCCTGCGGGAGACTCCTTGGAGGGTCGCGGTCGTGCTCACTGCGATGACGAGTGCGTCCAGCGGCCCGGAGACCTGCTCGATGATCTCCCGTGCCGTGTGTGCGTAGTGCGCCTGCCAGCAGAGGTCGTTCGCGTACTGGTTGACCCACACGGCACTGGGATCCTCGACGGTGAGTTCCCGGACGCGCGCTAGCCTGGTCTCCAGGAAGCCGCCCATCCGGTCCCGCGCCGACACCATGTCGATGCGCGCGCCGAGGCTGGAAAGAATTTTCAGGTTGACGGAGGAGACGTTCGGGTCCAGAACGCAGGTGACGCGGATGCCGTAGAGCGGGGCGAGAGCGGCCAGGGCAATTCCGAAATTCCCTGATGAGCTTTCCACGATGTGGCCGCCCGGCTTCACTGTGCCGTCACCGAGCCAGGCTTCGATGACGTGGCGGGCGGCCCGGTCTTTCATACTGCCGAGCGGGTTGAGGTATTCAAGTTTGGCGTATACCTCGTAATGCTCCTCGCGGAACATGCGCGCCAAATGCACAACAGGAGTGTTGCCGACCGCGTCGGCAATGGATGCGTGTATCACAAGTCCCCTACACTTACCTGGCGAGATGGGTACCGGAACCCAGTTCCCGGGCAGCCGCGACCACGCGGTGCGCGAGGGCGACGTCCTGGACCGACATTCCAAACGGGTTCACGACGGTTACGCCCTCACCGGGACGGCCGCCGGACGGGACCTCACCGTTCAGATAGGAACCCAGCTCCCCGTCCACGGCCTTCGCAGCAGGACCGGGAGGCGTGTCGCCGTGCCAGTAGAGCGAGCCTTGCCGGTACATGCGGCCCAGCAGGCGGCGGGGGTCACTGCGAACCAGGTTCCAGTCGTCGACGACCAGGCGGGACGCCTGGAGCACCACTTCGGGGAGCAGGTCGTCGAGGGACACGTGGACGACGACGGCATCGGGCCGCAACCAGGCATGCCGGATGTACCCTTCGGTCACCGTGGTGAGGGGAATGACCACGTCAGCGCCGCGGACCGCATGTTCGGCGTCGGACATGACAGTGATCTTCACGCCGTGCGCGGCGGCGACGGCACCGTGGCGTTCCGCGAAGGCAGCGGCGTACGACGGGTCCCGGTCGTAGACCTGGACGGTACGCAGGGCTGCATGCCGGGACAGCAGGAGCCGCAGGTGCGTGTCGCTCTGGGTCCCGCAGCCGATGAGCCCCAGAACCTCGACCGGCCGGGGCGCCAGCGCCTCGATCGCGGCCACGGACACGGCAGCCGTGCGGGTCGCACTGATCAGGGCGGCGTCCATCATCGCGTAAGGGTGCGCGGTTTCTGGATCGAAGAGAAGCGTGATGCCGTCGGCACGCGGTATCCCCCGCGCGATGTTTCCAAGGGACGCATTGATGATTTTCGTTCCGATGGCCTGCTCCGGACCGTCAATAAATCCGGGCATGTTGAGATTCCGAGCACTGTGGCCATCTCGAGTAGTCCAGCCCATATAGGCCTCGTCCGGCACGGTGGTGTCACCCCGGCCGTGCGCCCGCAGCGTGTCGGCCGCGACGGAAACCACATCGATCTGCTCAAGCGCCTGCGCGACCTCGGCACGGGTCAGATAGAAGAGCGTATGAGAGCTGTGGAATCCGGAACCTTCCGAATGCCCTTTCCCACCCTTGATGTGATGCTCCATCAACTTGCCCCCGGATTCGTCTTGCCGACCATGCGATCAGCCTCTCCGGTGAAATGCCCTGCGTCCATGGCGTTCGCTGGCCACCAACGTGCGCCGCAACAACATGAGCACCGGCGCCCTCCAGCCTCGCCGGGCCACCGTGGAGAGCGACCGGTCCCTGCAGATCGTCACCCCGCCGCACTGCCGCCTCTCCCTGCCCTCCTCGGCGGCGCGCTGGAAGCCGCCTGGCAGGCACTGACCGGCGGACCGCCGACCGGCTGGGGAACATCAGAGCCCGCCGGTGCGACCTGGTCGCGGCGACAGCTGACCGAGCTGGCCTACGAGCGCGCCCCCCGCTCCACCTGGACGGTGGTCGTCCGACAGCTGCACCGCCCTCGAGCAGCTCCTGCGCCACCTGCGCGGGGCGACGCCCGTCAGGCCGGCGCCGTCGCCCGCTTCGAGCCCTCGGGCGCCCGCGGGCCGGACACCGCACAGAGCCAGGAGCTCGTCTTCATCGGCACGGGCCTGCGCGCCGACTCATTGCGGGCGGCGCTCGAAGCCTGCCTGCTCTCCCCGGGCGAGGCCGTGCCCGCCGGGGACGACTTCCCGGACTGGGAGACGTACGGGATCGACGACGTCTGCGAGCACGAAGCCGCCGCCCCTCAGGCGGCCTGAAACTCCGGGCCGGACGGTGGTCGCAGCCACGGCACCGTCCGGCCCGGCCTCTCATGGGCACATCACTCGCGGGTCCGCCCCTCCCCCAGGGGAGAGTCGGGTTGTTATTGAAAATGATTCCCATTTCCGTATACTGCTGCCATGGCACGCAACGAAGTACGCCCGATCATCAAGCTCCGCTCCACCGCCGGCACTGGTTACACGTACGTCACCCGCAAGAACCGGCGTAACGACCCGGACCGGATGGTGCTGCGCAAGTTCGACCCGGTCGTCCGCCGGCACGTCGACTTCCGCGAAGAGCGCTGAGCAAGCCCCCAGAGAGAGCGACCCCATGAAGCCTGGAATCCATCCCTCCTACGGCCCCGTCGTCTTTCGCGACAAGGCCGCCGACTTCGCGTTCCTCACGCGCTCGACCGCCTCCAGTGACAAGACGGTCGAGTGGGAGGACGGCAACACCTATCCCGTCATCGACGTGGAGATCTCTTCACAGAGCCACCCCTTCTACACCGGCACCGCGCGGGTCCTGGACACCGCCGGCCGCGTCGAGCGCTTCGAGCGCCGCTACGGAGGGCCCAAGTGACCCTCCCCGTCGTGATCGTCGGCGGCATGCACGCCGACGCGCGCAAGGAGACCGTCGAGCACCTGCTGCGCGCCGTGCCCGGGAGCATCGCCCTGCACCACGACCTGACCTCCGCTCCCGGCGGTACGGTGCTGCGCACGCTGCGCGATTCCGGGGGCGCGATATCCGCCGACGAGACTCCGCTCGTCAACGACTGCGCCTGCTGCGCACTGCGCGAGGACCTGGTCCCCGAGCTGGAGCGGCTGGCCGCCGGCGGGCTGACCCTGGCCGTCGTGGAACTGTGGGACTCGGTCGAGCCCCGGGCGATGGCCGAGGTCGTGGCCGCCCACGCCGGTGACGCACTGGAACTCACCAACGTGATCACCGCAGTCGACCCCGCGCTCGTCCTGCCCTGCCTCGGCAACGGGGACGACCTCAGCGAGGCTGGACTCTCCGCCGCGGCCACCGACCGGCGGACCGTCGGGGACACCTGGGCCCGCCAGCTCGAGTACGCGCCGGTCCTCGCGATCGCCGACAGCGAGGAGGCCGACGACGAGGACCGCGCCCTGCTCGCCCAACTGCACCCGACCGCCCGCCAGGTGCCCACCGGCTCCAGCGAACTGACCCGCCTGGCGTTCGCCGGCTTCGACGTGGAGAGCGCCGCAGCCGCCCAGCATCCCGCCTGCGCGCTCCTTCCCCAGGACGCCGACGAAGCCGGAGTCACCACGCTGGTCTGGCGGCGCCGTCGGCCGTTCCACCCCGAGCGGCTCTACGCGGCCTTGGAGGACCTGTGCTGCGCTGCCGCCCGCAGCCGCGGCCGGTTCTGGCTCGCCGACCGGCCCGACACCCTCTTGGCGTGGGACGCGGCAGGCGGCGCGCTGTGCGTGGAGAGCGCCGGTCCCTGGCTGGCTTCCCTCCCCGACGCCGCCTGGGACCTGGTCCCCGCCATGCGTCAGGCCGCGGCGGCCCTCGACTGGCACCCGGAGCACGGCGACTGCTGCCAGCACCTCGTCTTCACCTCACCGGGCCTCGACCGCGACGGCATCGAACAGCTCCTGGACTCCTGCCTCCTGACCGAAGCCGAGTACACAGCCGGACGGGAAGGCTGGAAACAACTCCCCGCCGCCTTTGGTCCGTTGCTCGACTCGGTCGCCTGACCGACCGCCCCCTTCACGTCCCACACCCCTGAGGAACACCGATGGCCCGGCGCCCTTCCCCGAGCAAGCCCCTGAAGTCCCGTCCCAACCCGCTGGACGCAGCGAAGATCACGTACATCGACTACAAGGACACCGACCTGCTGCGCAAGTTCATCTCCGACCGCGGCAAGATCCGCAGCCGACGGGTCACCCGCGTCACCGCCCAGCAGCAGCGCCAGCTCGCCCTGGCCATCAAGAACGCCCGCGAGATGGCCCTGCTCCCGTACGCCAGCCGATAGCGCACAGCCACGTCGGGCCGAGGAGTCGCGGGACGGCCGGATCGGCGAAACCTTACGGTTCAGGCTCGTCGTCGGCTCGCCCTGCCGGATCCCCGTGGGCTACGCGGCGCTCCTCCAGCGGGGCCCGCCGCAGGACGTCGTCACCCACCCGGGGCAGGTGCGGAGTGTGGTTGACCAGCCGGGCGGAGTTGCCCACCACGGCGATGCTGCTGGTGTTGTGCAGCAGGGCCGGGAGAACGGGATTCATGGAACCTCCGGCGCCCGCGACCAGGCCGAGGAGATTGACTCCTATCGCGAGCCCGTAGTTCTGACGTACGACGCGCAAGGTGTGACGGCTCAGTTCCACGACGGCGGCGACCTGGCGCAGGTCGTTGCCCGCCAGGGCGATGTCGGCGGTCTCCAGGGCCACGTGGGAGGAGTGCTCGCCCATCGTGATGCCGACGTCCGTGAGCGCCAGAGCCGGGGCGTCGTTGGTGCCGTCACCCAGCATGGCCACGGTGTGGCCTTCAGCCTGCAGGTCGCGGATGAGCTGGAGTGTGGCCTCCGGGAGCGCGTGGGCGTGCACCTCGGTGATCCCGAGGGTGTCGGCGACGACCTGGGCCGTCTCCTGTGCGTCGCCGGTGAGCAGGATCAGGCGGGAGACCCCGAGGTCGCGCAGCTGCTGAACGACGGTTTCCGCGCCGGCTCGTACCGCGTCGGAAACGCCGAGCATGCCGATGAGGTCCTCGTCGCGGGCAAGGCAGATGACGGTCTCACCCCGGCGCGCAGCCGGTCCGTCCAGTTCCGGGCGTCTTCGGTGAGGTCGACTCCGTGTTGGCGCAGGAGGGCGGGGCTGCCGACGAGGAGGCGGGTTCCGTCGAGTTCGGCCCGCATGCCCATGCCGAGGACGACCTCGCACGCCTGGTGGATCGGCACGTGGAGGTGCTGTTCCTCGGTGCGGGCGACGATGGCCTAGGCGAGGGGGTGGCGTGCGTGCAGTTCGCCGGAGGCTGCCAGGCTCAGCACCTCGTCGGCGGTGTCCCTCTCGCTGAGGGTCACCACGCTCGTGACCAGCGGCTTGCCGAAGGTGAGGGTGCCGGTCTTGTCGAAGACGACCGCGGTGACCCGGCCGATGCCCTCCAGATGGGTGCCGCCCTTGATGAGGGTGCCGCGGCGGGCGCCGTTGCCGATGGCCGCGCTGATCGCGGTCGGGGGGGCCAGCCCGGCCGCGCAGGGGCAGGCGATCAGCAGCATGGTCATCGCGCTGCGTGCGTCGCGGGTGGCGACGTAGGTGAGCGCGGCCAAGGCGAAGGAGACCGGGACGAAGCGCTGGGTGAAGCGGGTGGCGACGGTCTGGATCGGGGCCCGGCAGGACGGTGAGGGCCACCACGTTCTCCCGGAGGACCAGGGGGATGACGGTCGCCGCCGTGACCAGTGTGTCCGTGCCGGGGCTGCTGCGGCCGCAACGTGCGCAGGGCGCCCCGGAAGAACGGCAGACCCGTGAAGACGGTCACCACGCCGAGCAGTCCGGAGGATCCGAAGGTGATCCGGGGCCGGCCCAGCAGGCGCCGCAGTGCCACGAAGGCCAGGACCGCTCCGCCGACCACCAGCCGGGCCACCTCTCCGGTGGAGGTGTCGGGCAGGGACCGGGAAGGGTTCCTTGCGAGTGGTACAGCTGGCCAGGGTTGAGGGAACCGGCTTCTACGGAGCGTCGAGTCGCACCGCCTGTGCGGCAGTCGTGCGCGTGGCTGTGGCAGCCAGGTAGGTGATGCGGAGGGCGCCGGTGGTGTGTTCGCGGTCGACGAGCACGTTGACGCCGTAGACCGACCGGATCAGGTCCGGGGTCAGCACGGCCTCCGGGGCGCCCGCTGCCGCGACCTGTCCGTGGTCGAGGACGACGATGTGGTCGCAGTACCGGGCGGCGAGGTTGAGGTCGTGCAGAGCGACGACGCAGGTGACGTCCAGTGATGTCAGCAGGTCGAGGAGTTCGAGCTGGTGGCGGATGTCGAGGTGGTTAGTGGGTTCGTCGAGCAGGATCTCCTGGGGTTCTTGCGCGAGGGCGCGGGCGAGTTGGGCGCGCTGTTTCTCCCCTCCGGAGAGGGTGTGCCAGCTCTGGTGTTGCTTGTCGGTGATGTCGGTGCGTTCCAGCGCCGCGTCGACGATCCGTCGATCGCGCTCGGTCAGGGCGTCGAAGCGGCCGCGGAAGGGTGTGCGGCCGAGTTCCACGACCTGGCGGACGTTGACGTGGTTGTGGGCGGACACGTCCTGTTCGACGACGGCGAGCCGTCGGGCCAGCACCCTGCGGCCGAGGTCGTGCAGACCGGTGTCGTCGTAGCGGACGGTTCCGGTGTCGGGGCGCCGCAGTCCGGCGAGCAGGCGCAGCAGTGTCGACTTGCCCGAGCCGTTGGGGCCGAGGAGGCCGACGGTCTTTCCGTCGCCCGCCGCCATCTCGATGGTGTCCAGCAGCCGGTGGCCTTTGACCGACCAGGATAGCTGGGAGGTGGTGATGCGGCCCATCAGGACTCCAGACGCTTCAGGATCAGCGCGAAGGCGGGCGCGCCGAGAAGTGCGGTGATGACGCCGGCGGGCAGTTCGTGGGGCGAGAACGCCGTCCGCGCGAACGCGTCCACCCAGATGAGGAAGATGGCGCCTACGATCGCGGACAGGGGAAGCAGGGTGCGGTGCGTCGGGGTCGTCAGGATGCGGACAGCGTGCGGGATGAGCAGCCCGATGAAGCCGATCGCGCCGGAGGCGGCCACGGCGGCCGCCGTGATGACCGAGGTCAGCACCATCAGCCAGATGCGGGCCGCGGTGACGTTGATCCCCAGGGCGGCGGCGGAGTCCCACCCGAACGTGAAGGCGTCGAGGGCGGGCGCGAAGAACTGGACGGCGACCACCCCGATCAGGATGATCACGACGGTGACGGTCACCCCTTCCCACCGGGCGCCGCCGAGGGTGCCGAGCAGCCAGTAGGTGAAGCCGCGGGTGGAGTTCGCGTCCCCGCTGACCATGAGGATGACCGAGGTGACCGCGGCGAAGAACTGGGACACGAGTACGCCGGTGAGCACCACGCGGGACGGGCTGGCGACGCGCCCTCCGCCGAGCAGGAGCAGCAGCAGGCCGAAAGAGACCAGGCCGCCGACGAAGGCCCCGGTCGACAGGGAGATGCTTCCGCCGATGCCCAGCAGGAGCACGGCGACCGCGCCTGTGGAGGCGCCGGAGGAGACTCCCAGCAGGTAGGGGTCGGCCAGGGGGTTCCTTGTGACCGCTTGCAGGACCGTACCCGAGACCGCCAGGGCCATGCCGACGGCGGCGGCCAGCAGCACCCGCGGGAAGCGCGACTCCCAGATCAGGGCGTCGAGCAGCCCCGGCAGGGGCGGGGTGGGGGCGATACTCCCCAGACCGACATGCCGGAGGATCGTGGAGACGACATCCAGGGGGCGGATGTCCGCGCTCCCGAACAGCGATGCGGCCACGACCGACACCAGCAGTCCGGACACGGCCAGGAAGAAGAGCACCCCCGTCGGGGCGCGCCGCCGGCGCACCGGAACGGTTTCACGGCCGGTGATCGTGTTCCCGGTGGGCGCTGCGGGCTTGTGTGAATGAGTCGTCATGGTGGTCGGCGGGTCAGCCGAGCCTGTTGAGGCCGTCGACCAGCGCGGGAACCACGGACGCACTGCCGTAGCCGGGATCCATGTGGGAGCCGGGGATGGAGATGAACCGGTCGCCCTTCACCGCGCCGAGCTTGCTGGTGAGGGGGTCCTTCTTGAGCAGGTCGGTCTTCTCCTCGGCGGTGTCGTTGGGTTCGCCTCGGGTCAGGTCGGCCAGGATGATGACGTCGGGATTCCGGGCGGCGACCTCGTCCCAGCTGACCTCGGCCCACTTGGTCTTCGCGTCGGCGAAGATGTTCTGGACACCGACGAGGTCCGAGATGTGCTGCGGCAGACCACCGGGGCCCGCTGCCCATGGAGTCCCCTCGTAGGTGGAGTAGAACCACATCACCTTCAGCGGAGTGTCCCGCTTCTTTACGGCGCCCAGCGCCTTGTCCACCACGGCCTGCTGTTCGGTCGCCAGCTTCTCCCCGGCGGCGGGCACGCCCATGATCTTGCCCAGCCGGCGGTACTCCTCGTGCATCATCTCGAAGTTCGCGCCCGCCACACTCTCGTGGGACGAGCAGTCGAACTCGGTCAGGTAGGTCGGCACGCCCAGGTCGTGCAGCTGCTTCCGATCGCCGGACTGCTCGGCGGTGAACATGCTCGCGAAGGAGCCGTAGACGAAGTCCGGCTGCGCTTCCAGCAGCTTCTCGTGTTTGATCTCCTGCCCGGGCGGGGACAGGCGCGGAATCTTCTTGTACTGCTCGGCGATCGCGTCCGGCGTCTTCTCGATCTCGTAGCCCGACCCGACGATCCGGTCACCCACGCCCAGGTGGATGAGGATCTCGGCGGCGGTCTGGTTGAGGGTGACGACCTTCTTCGGTGCGGCCTTGTAGGTCACATCGGTGCCGCAGTTCTTGAGGGTGAACGGATAGGTCGTCGCACCCGTCCCCGTCGTCGTTGCCCGCTCGCCGGCATCGGTGGCGGTATCGGCCGTGCACCCCGCAACTGCGAGCACCGCCAAGGCCGTCATCGTTATGGTTATCGTTTTCATTAGCAAGAAGATACCAGTTCATGAGAGAGGGCAGAAGGGTCCTGGCAGCTCAGGCAGACCGCCTGGCGGAGCCGGTCGAAGGCACGTCGCAGGAGGGACGGCGCGTCGCGGCGGCGGCCGCGAAGCGTCGCGGACCGCACTTCGGTGGGACCGACCGGATGCGCCAGGCATGCCGGCCGTTCGGTCGGGTCGGGCGCTACCGCAGCATCGCGGCGAGCCGGTGGACGACATGAGCGTCGAACAGGTCGTTGGCCGCCATCCAGTCGTCGTTGAACACGGTGTCCAGGTACTTGTCGCCGCCGTCGCAGACCAGCACGACGATGGTGGTCTCGGGCCCCGCGTTCTGCGCCTGCTCCAGGGCCTTGTAGACCACGCCCCCCGCCGAACCGCCGATCAGGATGCCGAAGTTCCTGGCCAGGTAGCGGCAGGTCTCGAAGGCTTCGGAGTCACTGGCCTTGACACCCTCGTCGATCAGGTCGTAGTCAACGACACCGCCGATCTCCGAGCCTTCGGGCGTACCAGTGCCGGACTGGTGGTAAGGCGCGCCCTTGCCGCCGAAGACGACGGACCCCACCGGCTCGACGCCGATGATCTGCAGGTTCGGGATGCGTTCGCGCAGGACACGGCCGGTTCCGCAGAGCGAACCACCGGTGCCGACGGCCCCGTACAGGTAGTGGATGTCGTCGCCCAGGTCGTCGTGCAGTTCGCGGGCGAGCGGCCGGTAGCCGTTGGGGTTCCCCTGATTGCGGTGTTGCGCGGTCCAGTACGCGCCGTGGTCGGCCGCGAGCCGCTCGGCCACGAGGTCGCGTTCGGCGGTGGCGAGCCCTTCCTCGTCCCCGGCGACGTTGAGTATGTCGGCACCGTAGGCGAGCATGCCGCGCAGCTTGTCCGCACTGGAGTGGTTGTCCACCACGGCGGTGAACTTGTATCCGCGTTCGGCGGCGATGAGGGCCAGGCCCAGTCCGGTGTTGCCGGAGGTGGACTCGACCAGCCACCCGCCGGAGGTGAGCAGCCCTGCCGCCTCCGCCTCGTCCACCATGTTCCTGGCCATCCGGATCTTGGCGGTGCCGGTGGGGTTGCACTGCTCCATCTTGAGCAGGACGGTTGCCCCGCCTTCCACGACTTGCAGTTTGAGAAGGGGGGTTCGCCCTATCAGGTCAGACATCTTGGTTTTGATCACGGCTTGTCCTTCGCGCATGTCTCCGTCAGACACCGCACGAAGACGTCGTTGTCTGCGGGGGTCGACAGTGAGGCTCGGATGTAGTTCTCGTATCCCGGCTCGCGCCACGCCTTGACGATGATTCCGGCTCGGTGCAGCTCCCGGGCGACCCGGTCCGAGCGGCAGCCGGTGTCGATGAAGAGGAAATTGGTCGAGGACGGGACCACGCCCAGTCCCGCGCCGCGCAGCCGGTCGGTGACCCTGGCGATCTCCAGAGCGGTCCGGCGGACCGTGTTCGCCAGGTGCGCGTGGTCGCCCAGCGCGGCGACGGCGGCTTCCTGGGCCGGCTGGTTGACGTTGTACGGAGTACGAACCCGGTCCAGTGCGTGGATCAGGGCACGGTCGGAGGCGATGCCGTACCCCACCCGGACCCCTGCCAGACCGTAGGCCTTGGAGAAGGTGCGCAGCACGATCCACGGCCTGTCCCGGCCGCGCAGGGCCTCCAGCCCGTCGGGGTACTCCGGGTTGGAGCGGGCGAACTCGCCGTACGCCTCGTCCAGCACCAGCAGGGCCGATTCCGGGGTGGAGGCCACGACGTGCTCCAGTTGGCCGGCACTGAGCATCGCGCCGGTGGGGTTGCACGGGTTGGCGAGGAAGACGAGTTTCGGGCCTGCGGCCAGCGCGTCACGCCAGGCGTCCGCGTCGAACCCGAACTCGGCGGTGACCGGTACCTTTTCGACCCGGGCGCCCATGACGCGGGGAAAGGTCTCGTGCAGGCTGAACCCGGGCGCCTGGGTGACCACCAGGTCACCGGGATCGAGTACGGCCCGGCACAGCAGCTCCAGGATGTTCTCCGAGCCGTTGCCGAGCACGACACGCTCGGCAGGCACGTCCAGGCTCTTGCCGATGGCCTCGGCCAGACGTTTGCCGGTGGGGTCGGGGTAGCGGGAGACGCCGTCGGCCAGGCCCAGGCGCACGGCTTCGGCGACCGCCGGAGAGATACCGAAGGGGCTCTCGTTGTTGGAGAGTTTGATCACGCGGGAGGAGCCGCTGAGGGCGGCCACCTCGGCCGGGTCGGCGCCGGGATCGTAGAGGGGCAGGCCCGCCACTTCCCTGCGTATCAGGGAGGCCGAAGCGGCCGGTGCGAGGGCATGGTTCATGACGACTCCGGTTCCGGGGCGGGTGCGCTGGACGTCGCTCGGTGGAGCCGGTCGACGCGGCGCAGGAAGGCGAACAGCAGGATGGCGGCGGTGGCCGCGAGGCCGATGGTCTGGCCGATCCAGACGCCCTCGACGCCCCAGTCGGCACTCACCCCGAGCAGGTAGCCCGCGGGCAGCCCGATCAGCCAGTACCCGACGAGGGAGATCCGGAACGGCCCGGCGGTGTCGCCGATGCCGCGCAGGATGCCGTTGCCGATGTTCTGCATGGCGTCGAAGACCTGCATGAGGGCGGCGATCAGCAGTCCGGTCACGGCCAGGGCGACGATGTCCGAGTTGCCGGCGTGCTCCGCCGAGATGAACAGGGACACGATCGTGTTCGGGATGGCCAGGTACACGACGGCGACCACCAGCGTCGCGACCACGCCCCAGGCCGTGCCGAGGAGCCCCATTCTGCGTGCCGTCACATAGTCCCTGCCGCCGTCGGCCTCGCTGATGTGGATGGACGCCGCGTGCGACAGACCGGCGGAGATCATGAAGACGATGTAGACGATCTGGTTCAGCACGGTCTGGGCGGCCAGGGCGCCGACGCCGAGGGAGCCGATGACCAGCGTGAGCACACTGAAGAACCCGGCCTCCGAGGCGTAGGTACCCGAGATCGGCAGGCCGAGGCGCCAGACGGACCGGACCGCGTCCCCGTTCCAGCGCCACGCGTCGGGCGAGGTGAGGTACGGGCGCAGGACGCTGTCGCGCAGGATCACCGCGACGAACGCCAGGAAGGACAGGAGGAACACCGTGACGGTGGCGATCGCGACGCCGACGAATCCGAAGGCGGGCAGGCCGAACTCGCCGTAGATCAAAATGTAGTTCAGGCCGATGGTCGCGCCGATCGAGGCCAGCGTGATGGCCAGGAGCGGGCCGGGCCGCTTGAGCCCGGTGGTGAAGTGCCGCAAGTTCTGGAACCACAGGCAGGGCAGCATGCCCGGTGCCAGGACCATCAGGAACTCGCCTGCCTTGTCGACCACCGCCGGGTCCTGACCCAGCAGGACGAGCAGCGGGCCGATCAGCAGGAGTACCGCGCAGAACACCACACCGCACACGGTCGCCCAGAAGAACCCCGCGAACAGCAGCGCGCCGACGCGTTCCCGGTCGCCCCGCACCCGCGCCTCGGCCACCAGGTTGCTGACTCCGGTGACCAGGCCCGTCCCGGTGGTACGCAGCTGGTTGAACAGTGCGATGGCCAGACCGGCGGCGGCGATCTCGACCGCGCCGAGCCTGCCCAGCATGACGATGTCCACCGTGGTCAGAGCGACGTAGGCGAAGTTGGTCAGGATCAGCGGGAACGCGAGCTTGAGCAGCGTCCGCGAGTTCTTGACCCACCAGCGGACGCCGGTCTCCGTCGTGCCCGTCGTGTCGGTCGTGTCGGTCGTTTCGGTATTCACCAGAATCTGACCTTTTCCCCGCGCCCGCCCGCCAGCGCGAGATCGGCTATGTACCGGCCCAGAGCGGCGTCGGTGACGGCCATACCGCTGTTGTAGGCGAAGACCACGTCGTCCGGATGGCGGCGGGCAGGTGCGAGGCCGAGCAGGATGTCCGGCAGTTGGGCGTCCACCGACGGCAGGCTGCCGTCCGCGCCCCGCAGGTCGTCGCAGGTGGCGTGCATCTGGGCGGTATCGGTGGCGATCCTGTAGTCCGCGCCGTGGCACACGTCGGCGTGCACGCCGTACCCGAGGAGTACGGCGACCGAGCCCGGCTTCATCCAGTCACGCCGGACCTCCTTCGTGACGGACAGGCCGGCGGCGCCGATCACGATGTCCGCCTCACCGGCGGCCTGCCGGAGGTCCTTCACGATCTCGACCTCGCGGCCGTCGACGCTTTCCTGGACGGCGCGCAGACCATCGGGGTAGCTGCCGAACACCTGCAACCGCTCCAACTTGGGCAAGGCCGCGAGCAGCATCGGCAGTGCCGCCTGCCCCTGGACGCCGGTGCCGACGACCAGGGCGGTTCGTGCGTCGGGGCAGGCCGCGCGGGCGAACAGCGCGGTGGTGGCCGAGGACCGCAGCGGTCCGAGCTTCACCACGTCCATCAGTGCGATGGGTGCCCCGGTGGTGTCGTCGACGAGGAAGACGAACGAGTGGAACCGGTAACCGTCCCGGTTGCGGCGCGGGTCGAACTCGTAGACGGCCTTGAAGCAGACGGTGCCGCTGCCGGCGTCCCTGGCCACCATCGAATAGCTCAGCGAGTGGTGGTCGGGATCGTCGATGATCGTCTTGACCGGGTTGTTCGATCCGCCTTCGGCCAACGCGCGGTAGGCCTGCTCGACGACCGTGATCACCTGTCGGTTGTCGAGGTCCAGTCCTTCTTGCTGGGACTGCGGCAACAACCACAACTGCCCGGGTGGGGCATAACTCTGTGACATGCGAGGCTTCTCCTTCGTCGGCGGTCGTATCAGATTGGTTCGAGGTCGCATCAGATGCCGTCCAGACGCCAGCGCGGCGGGGCCCCGTCGCCACCGATCCGGAGAACGGCCTTCAACGGCAGTGCGGCGTCATGGAACGGTGACTCGTTGGAGTCCATCTGGTAGCCGGCGGTGTTGAGGTAGAGCAGGTGGTCACCGCGCCGTACGGGCCGCGGGAAGCCGATCTTCCGCCAGGTCACCAGGTCGCTTTCCAGGCAGGTCGAGCCTGCGACGCAGGCCGGGAACATCTCGTCGGCGGCGGGCTGGGCGGACATCAGCAGCGGGTCGGGGAGATAGTCACTGTTGAACCACTGCTCGGAGAGGCTGAAACTGCTGCCCGCGACGGTGACGATCGCGTACCCGTCGGTGTCCCGTCGGTCGTCGACCTGCTGTACGCGGTACATGGTGAATCCGGCCTGGTCCAACAGGGCCCGGCCCGGCTCGACGACGAACCGGATGCCGTTGCGTCCCGCCTTCGCCGACAGGCTCTCGCCACCGTCGACCGGGTGCGCCATGATCGCCTGCACCGCCTGGGTCGCGGACTGCCCGCCGTACGGATAGAAGTCCTTGAAGTCCCTGGCCGCGTGGTAGTGGGCCGGCTCGTTCTGTTCGAGGAACTCGTCCCAGAGCCGCGGCTCGACGTAGCGGACCGGCAACCCGCCGCCGATGTCGACCAGTTCCGCGCGGAGCGAGCCGCGCCGCCTGGCGTCGAGGCAGTGCTCGATCATCTCGTTCGCCGCCGTCGCACGTTCCGCCGCGGAATAGCCGTTCAGGTGGAAGGAGAATCCCCGGAGACTGATGTGGGCGGCGAGTTCCGCGCACAGACCGACAGCGGCCTCCCGGTCAGCGGCGGACAGTCCGAAGCGGCTTCCCGGTTGGCCGACCGTCCGGGACCGCAGCAGCACGGCGGCCTGCCGCCGCGCGAACCGCGCGGTGGCCGCGAGCCGACGGAGTTCGCTGATCGAGTCGACGGCGACCAGGCAGCCGTGCTGAACCGCGAGAGCGTGCAGCGTGTCGTCCTTCTCCGGGCCGGATATGCCGATCCGGTGTCCAGGCACTCCGCCGGCCAGGGCCTTGACCAGTTCGGGGGTGCTGGCCACGTCCATCCCGACACCGAGGGCAGCGGCCGAAGTGACATAACAGTCAGCCTTGTTCGCCTTCTTGGCGAACAGGATGTCGGCGGTTGCGCCCGCCTCGGCGAACGCCCGGCGGAGTCGGACGACGTTCTCCTCGAAGATCTCGGGCAGCACTACATGCAGCGGTGACCCCAGGCCGTCGAGAAGGTCGGCCAGCAGGGCTCGGTGATCCGCCAGCAGCGTGGAGACCGTGGGATGTCGGAGTGCGGTGAGCGCGAAGGGCCGGACTCCGGCCATCGGGCGCTCCAGCACCTGTCGTGAGATGAGCACCCAGTATTTCTATACGAACATGACACTCATTTTCAATAGCTGCCCGTGGAGAGCCCCACGCAACAGGGGTGCAAACGGCAAGAAGCTGCTACATATCAGGCACCTGGCCCGGTGCGGGCCGATCCAGAGGCTGGCCGGCACCGCGGCCCGCGTGCTGTTGCTGCTGCGGCGGCGGCGGCCGACGTCACTCTGCTGGTCAGCCGCGAGAAAATGCCCTCAGGTCCGCGGCGAGCGAGGCGATGGCCGCGGGATTGCGCGGGCTTTCCACCAGCTCGGCGTAGTTGGGGACGACGATCCGGTCGTTCTTGACGGCCGAGACGCCGGCGAGCGGCGGATAGGACTTCAGAAACGTCCTCTTCTGGTCCGCGGTGGTGTCCCCGTAGTCGTTGATCACGATCACCTCGGGGTCACGTTCGACCACCGTCTCCCAGCCCACCGTCGCCCAGCTGTGGCTACGGAGGGGGCGAGACATCGGCTGGCGGGGCAGGTGCTGTCCTCCTGACCGGTTGAGGCGAGGACGATCACCTGTGGCCGCACCAAGGGTCACTACCTGGCGTGACCGCCGAACAGTTCTGACTTCGCGCCGCCAAGGCTGGCGTCCGGCACCGCCACCCCGTACAGAAAGCCGCCTTGGGTGGCGGTGCGGGCGCCTCGACCGGTTGCACAGAATGGTTCAGGAGACGGCTCCACACCGCTGACGTCGCGTCAGGAGGCAGGGCGGGCGAGCGCCACGAGCGTCAAGATATCGCCCGTAACGCCCGTAGTGCACGTGATGCGCACCGACAAGCCTGCGGGTCAGGAGCTCTTTGCCACCGGCTCCAGGATCGCCACGCACTCCACGTGGTGGGTCATCGGGAACAGGTCGAAGACCCGCAGCGTGCGGAGCTTGTAGCCGTTCTCCTTGAAGTAGCCCAGGTCCCGCGCCAGCGCCGCCGGGTCGCACGCCACGTACGCGATGCGGCGGGCCGAGAGGCCCGCGATGTGGCGGACCGTCTGCTTGCCCGCGCCCGCGCGGGGCGGGTCCAGTACGACCAGGTCGCACTCCGTGATGCCGGTCTTCGGCAGGATCTGCTCGACCTTGCCCTGCTCGATGCGGACCCGGGGGAAGTCCTCCAGGTTGTGGCGGGCGTCCTCCACCGCGCGCTTCGTCGACTCGATGCCGAGCACCGCGCCCGTCTCGCCGAGCCGCTCCGCCAGGGCGCCCGCGAAGATGCCGACGCCGCAGTACAGGTCGAGGGCCATCTCGCCCTTGCGCGGCATCAGGCCCTGCATGACGGCCTTGATCAGGGTGTCCGCGGCCTGCGGGTGGACCTGCCAGAAGCCGCCCATGCCGACGCGGTACGTACGGCCGTCCGCGCGCTCGCGCACGAAGGGGCGGCCGTGGACCCGGTGGACCCCGCCGTCCTTCTCCTCGACGCGCAGCACCGAGACCGGCTTGTCCAGCTCGACGAGCGGGAGGCGGCCGCCGGGCCGGGGGGTGAGGACCACCTGGCGGTCGTTCGAACCCGAGGCGGCGATGGCCTCGACCGACGCCATCTGGGGCCAGTCCTGCTTCTCGATGCCCAGCTCGCTGACGCCGGGAGCGGCGATCATGCAGTGGTCGATCAGCTCGATGTCGTGCGAGCGGTGCTTGCGCAGACCGGCGTTGCCGTCCTCGTCGATGGCGAACTGCACCCGGGTGCGCCACTGCGGGACCTCTCCGGCGGGGAGCTTGTCGCCCTCGGCCGGCATGACGGTGCCGTCCCAGCCGGCCTCCTCCGGGGTCAGCCCGGCGAGCCGCTGGAGCTGCTCGGCGACGACCTCGCCCTTGAGGCGGCGCTGGGCGCCGGGCTTGGCGTGCTGCCAGTCGCAGCCGCCGCACTTGCCGGGGCCGGCGTACGGGCACGGCGCCTGGACGCGGTCCTTGGAGGCGTCGAGCACGGTGATCGCGTCGGCGCGCAGGAACCGCGAGTCGACGTCGCCCTCGGTGACCTTCGCGACGACCTTCTCGCCGGGCAGGGTGTGGCGGACGAACAGGACCCGGCCCTCGGCGGTCCGGGCGATGCAGTGGCCGCCGTGTGCGACGGGGCCGACCTCGACCTCGTACTCCTCCCCGACCAGTGACTGCTTCTCGATCTGCTCGGTCATGGTGGGGAGACTCCAATAATGAAAAGGGAACGGCCGGACGACCGACCCACCAGTTTACGTGGATCTCGTCCGGCCGTTCGCCAACCCGTCGGGCCGCTACTTCGCCGTCGGCTTCTTCGGCGGGCGCGGGGTGTCGACGGGGCCGCGGCGCACCGCTCCGGGGGCGTTCCAGTCCTGGCGCTTCCTGGCCCGCCGCTTGGCGAGCTCGGAGGACTCCAGCTGGTAGGGCACCGAGGTGACCATCACGCCGGGCGTGAAGAGCAGCCGGCCCTTGAGCCGCAGCGCGCTCTGGTTGTGCAGCAGGTGCTCGTACCAGCGGCCGACGACGTACTCCGGGATGTAGACGCTGACGGCGTCGCGCGGGTTCTCGCTGCGCAGGCCCTTCACGTACTCGATGACCGGGCGGGTGATCTCCCGGTACGGGGAGTCGAGGATCTTGAGCGGGACGTTGATCCCGCGTCGCTCCCACTCCTCGCGCAGGGCCTTGGTCTCGGCCGGGTCGACGCTGATGCTGAGCGCCTCCAGGGTGTCCGAGCGGGTCAGCTTGGCGAAGGCGAGGGCGCGCAGCGTGGGCTTGTGGACCTTGGAGACCAGGACGATCGAGTGGACCCGGGAGGGGCGCACGCTGTCGTCGCTGGGGCCGTCCGCGGCGGCGATCTCGGTGGAGACCCGGTCGTAGTGCTTGCGGATCGCGGACATCGTCCCGTAGAAGATCACCATGCCGAGCAGGGCGACCCAGGCGCCGTGGGTGAACTTGGTGGCAAGGACGACGACCAGCACCATGCCGGTGAAGAAGGCTCCGAAGGTGTTGATCGCGCGGGAGCGGTGCATGCGCCGGCGGGCGACCGGGTCGCGCTCCGTGGCGAGGTGGCGGTTCCAGTGCCGGACCATGCCGATCTGGCTCAGCGTGAAGGAGACGAAGACGCCGACGATGTAGAGCTGGATCAGCTTGGTCGAGTCGGCGTCGTAGACCCACACGAGCAGCATGGCGGCGCCCGCGAGGAGCACGATGCCGTTGGAGAAGGCCAGCCGGTCGCCGCGGGTGTGGAGCTGGCGCGGGAGGTAGCGGTCCTGCGCGAGGATCGAGCCGAGGAGCGGGAAGCCGTTGTACGCGGTGTTGGCCGCCAGGAAGAGGACCAGCGCGGTGGCGGCGGCGAGCACGATGAAGAGGAAGCTGCCGTCGCCGAAGACGGCCTCGGCCACCTGGGAGATCACCGGGTGCTGGACGTAGTCGGCGCCGACCGCGACGCCGTTCTCGAGCAGGTCGGTGGCGGGGTTCTCGGCCATCTTCACGTCGGTGGCCATGGCCAGGCCGATGATGCCGCAGAACATGGTGACGGCCAGGGCGCCCATGAGGGCGAGGGTGGTCGCCGCGTTCTTGCTCTTGGGCTTGCGGAAGGCCGGGACGCCGTTGCTGATGGCCTCGACGCCGGTCAGGGCCGCACAGCCGGAGGAGAAGGCCCGCAACAGCAGGAATACCAGCGCGAAGCCGGCGATGCCCTCGTGTTCGGCTTTGATCTCCAGATCCGCGGTGGGGGCCTTCATCGTCTCGTCGAGGACGATGCCCTGGAAAGCGCCCCAGGCGATCATGACGAAGACGGCGCCGACGAACACGTAGGTCGGGATGGCGAAGAGATTTCCGGACTCCTTCACGCCGCGCAGATTCATCAGTGTGAGGAGCACGATCATGATCATCGCCGAGAGCACTTTGTGCTCGATGACGAAATCGACCGCCGAGCCGAGGTTCTCGACTCCGGAGGAGATCGAGACCGCGACCGTCAGGACGTAGTCGACGAGCAGGGCGCTCGCGACGGTGAGACCCGCCTTGGGCCCGAGGTTGGTGTTGGCGACCTCGTAGTCGCCGCCGCCGCTCGGGTAGGCGTGGACGTTCTGCCGGTAGGAGGCCACCACGGTGAACATCAGCACGACGACCGCGAGGGCGATCCAGGGGCTGAACTGGTACGCCGACACGCCCGCGATCGACAGGACCAGCAGGACTTCACCCGGGGCATATGCCACGGAGGAAAGCGGGTCGGAGGCGAAGACGGGTAGGGCGATCCGCTTGGGAAGGAGGGTTTCCCCGAGGCGGTCGCTGCGTAGCGCCCGGCCGATCAGGATCCGTTTGGGCACGTCGGTCAGTTTGGACACGGAGAGGATCGTAAGCGTTCCGAATCCGGCTGACGAACCCCCACCCCCTCCGTCCGCAATCCCGCCGCAATTCCTCCCCTACCGCACCTCCGACCGCACCTGCGGCCGCGCCCACCTGCGACCCCGACCGCACCGCAAGAGGTCACACTCGTGACCGCCCGTGTGTAGCTTGGGCCATGGTCTGAGACCCTGTTATGCCAGAGCATGCAATGAGGCTGGGAACCAGCGAGCGCTGACAGCCGGAAGGACGGCCGTGCACATCGTCATCATGGGCTGCGGAAGAGTGGGCTCCGCCCTCGCGCAGACCCTGGAACAGCAGGGGCATACGGTCGCGGTCGTCGACCAGGACCCCACCGCATTCCGCCGTCTGGGAGCCGGATTCGGCGGCCGCCGCGTCACCGGTGTCGGCTTCGACCAGGACACCCTGAGAGAGGCGGGGATCGAGGACGCGGGCGCCTTCGCCGCCGTCAGCAGCGGTGACAATTCCAACATCATCGCCGCCCGCGTGGCCCGGGAGATGTTCGGCGTCGAGAACGTCGCCGCCCGCATCTACGACCCCAAGCGCGCCGAGGTCTACCAGCGCCTCGGCATCCCCACCGTCGCCACGGTGCGGTGGACCGCCGACCAGATGCTCCGCCGGCTGCTGCCGTCGGGATCCGAACCCCTGTGGCGCGACCCGAGCGGCGGCGTACAGCTCGCCGAGGTGCACGCCTCCGCCGCGTGGATCGGGCACAAGGTGAGCAGGCTGCAGGAGGAGACCGGCGTCCGTGTCGCGTTCCTCACCCGCCTGGGCGAGGCCGTGCTGCCCACGTCCGCGACGGTGCTCCAGGAAGGCGACCTCGTCCACGTGATGATGCGCACGGACGAGATCGACAAGGTCGAGGCGGCCTTCGCCGAGGGGCCTGAGGAGGCACACGCATGAGGGTCGCGATCGCCGGCGCAGGCGCGGTGGGCCGCTCCATCGCGGCCGAACTGCTGGAGAACGGCCACGAGGTGCTCCTCGTCGACAAGGCGCCGACCGCCATCTCGGTGGAACGGGTCCCGCAGGCCGAGTGGCTGCTGGCCGACGCCTGCGAGATCACCTCGCTGGACGAGGCGGCGCTCCAGCGCTGCAACGTGGTCATCGCGGCGACCGGCGACGACAAGGTCAACCTGGTCGTCTCGCTGCTCGCCAAGACCGAGTACGGGGTCCCCCGCGTGGTGGCCCGCGTCAACAACCCGAAGAACGAGTGGCTCTTCAACGAGTCCTGGGGCGTCGACGTCGCCGTCTCCACGCCGCGCCTGATGTCCGCCCTGGTCGAGGAGGCCGTCAGTGTCGGCGACCTGGTCCGGCTGCTGCGCTTCAGCCACGGCGACGCCAACCTCGTCGAGCTGACCCTGCCGCCCGACTCCTCGGTCGCGGGCACCCAGATCAGCGAGATCAGCTGGCCCGAGGACACCTCGCTGGTCACGATCATCCGGGGCAACCGGGTCCTCACCCCGCACGGTGAGGAGACCCTGGAGCCCGGCGACGAGCTGCTCTTCGTGGCCGCCCAGGCCCGCGAGGAGCAGCTGGAGATCCTCCTCCAGGCCCGCCGCCCGTAGCCCCCCGGGGCCGCGCGTACGACGAAGGGGTGGGACGGCCGACCGGCCGTCCCACCCCTTCGTCGTGCCGTACGCGCGCCCGGGTTCGTCGTGCCGTACGCGCGCCCCGGGCCCGGGATCAGACCCCGCGCTCCCGGGCCGCCGCGGCCTTGGCGGCCTTCTCGGCCTGCTCTTCGGCCTCCCACTCCGCGATCACATTGATCGGCGGCGGGGCCTTCGCCAGGAAGAGCCAGGTGAAGTAGACGGCGAGCACCATCGGCGGCAGCTTCAGCGCGATCAGCACCCAGCCCAGCTGCGTCGCGTCACCCCACCAGTACAGCGGGAAGAGGATCGCGTACTTGGCGAGGAAGATCAGGCCCCACGCCAGGCTGGCCTTGACGTACGCCTTCTTGCGGCCCGGGTTGCGGGTGCGCCAGGACAGGTTCTCCTTGAAGACGGGCCCGAGGATCACGCCCAGCAGCGGGAAGCCGACCAGCGCCGAGATCGTGAAGGCCGCGCCCAGGCCGACGCCGTAGATCATGCCGGGCAGGTAGAAGCCCTTCGCGCTGCCCGTGAAGAGGGCGAAGGCCACGCCCACGCCCACGCCGAAGACGCCGCTGAAGGCGTGCTTCACCGTGTCCTTGCGCAGCAGCCGCACGACCACGAGCAGGACCGCGAGCGCGCCGGCCGCGATGGCGGACAGCTTCACGTCCTTGTTGATCGTGTAGATCATGACGAAGAGCAGCCCGGGGAGCATCGTCTCCACGGTGCCCCGGATGCCCCCGAAGGCGTCGAACAGCGCCGCCTGGGTCACCGCACTCTGGTCCTCGGAGGGCGGAGGGGGCGTGGCAGGGGGGCCGGCGGGCTCTGGGGTGGTCGGTTTGTCGAAAGACGTCACCGGTCAGTGCTCCTGTCCGAGCGGTCGGAGTTCGTACTTCGGGTTGAAGAGCACCCGACGGCCATGGGACATGGAAACGCGTCCGGAGGCGATCATGCGGCGACCGGGCTCGATTCCCACGATCGAGCGACGGCCGAGCCAGACCACGTCCAGGGCGGCGGAACCGTCGAACAGCTCCGCCTCCAGCGCGGGCACGCCCGCCCGGGGGCGCAGGGTGACCGTACGCAGGGTGCCGGTCACCTTGACTATCTGGCGGTCGGAACAGTCGCAGATCCGCAGGCAGCCCGCGGCTTCTGCGTCCTCCTGCAGCTCCGCCGAATGCAGCTCGTCCTGCGAGGTGGACAGCCGCTCTATCATCCGGCGGAACCGGCCCGCCGGCCTCACCGGCTTCACGGGCTTCTCGGGACGCGGTTCAGCACTCATACAGGAAGCGTACCGGCGCCCCGGCTACCTCTCGAAGCGGTACCCCATGCCCGGTTCGGTGATGAAGTGGCGCGGGTGCGAGGGGTCGGCCTCCAGCTTCCGGCGCAACTGCGCCATGTACACGCGCAGGTAGTTGGTCTCGGTGCCGTAGGAAGGCCCCCACACCTCCTGGAGCAGCTGCCGCTGGCTCACGAGCTTGCCGCCGTTGCGGACCAGGACCTCCAGGAGGTGCCACTCGGTGGGCGTGAGGCGGACGTCGCGTCCTTCCCGTACGGCCTTCTTGGCCGCGAGGTCCACCGTGAAGCCGTCGGTCTCCACGACCACCTCGTCCCCGCCGGATCCGGCGGCCGGCTCGGCCCGCCGGACCGCGGCGCGCAACCGGGCCAGCAGCTCGTCCATGCCGAAGGGCTTGGTGACGTAGTCGTCGGCACCCGCGTCGAGGGCCTCGACCTTCTCGTCGGAGCTGTGGCGGGCGGACAGGACCAGGATCGGCACGCGGGTCCAGCCGCGCAGTCCCCTGATCACCTCGACCCCGTCCATGTCGGGGAGGCCGAGGTCGAGGACGACCACGTCGGGGTGGCGGGCGGCCGCGAGCTCCAGGGCGGTCGCCCCGTCGGCCGCGGCGTCGACCTCGTACTTGCGCGCCTTCAGATTGATCACGAGGGCTCGGACGATCTGCGGCTCGTCTTCCACCACGAGCACCCGGGTCATTGAGGTCCTGCTTCCTGTCGCGTCCGATCACGGTCGTGATCGTTGTCCACTGGGTCGGTGACGGCGCTCCCCCGGGCCCGATCGGCCCCGCCCCCTGCGGCCGCCCCGGCCCCCGCGGCAGCCGCCCCGCCGGCGCCTGCCGGGGCGCCGCGGTCGCGCGTCACCGCGCGCAGGGTGAGCACCATGGTCAGTCCGCCGCCGGGGGTGTCCTCCGCGGCCAGGGTGCCGTCCATGGCCTCGGCGAAACCGCGGGCGACCGCGAGCCCGAGGCCCACGCCCGCCCCGCGCGGCGCGTCCCCGTGCCGCTGGAAGGGGGCGAAGATGCGGTCCTTGGCCTCGTCGGGGACGCCGGGCCCCCGGTCGACGACCCGGACCTCGACCCGGTCGCCGAGGAAGCTGGCCGCCACCAGGACCGGTTGTCCCGCCGGGCTGTACTTGACGGCGTTCTCGACGACGTTGGCCACGGAGCGCTCCAGCAGGCCCGGGTCCACGGCCACCATCGGCAGCGATTCGGGCACGTCCAGCACCACGCTGTCCTCCGGTACGCCGCCCAGCGCCATCGGGACCACCTCGTCGAGGTCGATCTCCCGGATCAGCGGGGTGACGGTGCCGGTCTGGAGCCGGGACATGTCCAGCAGGTTCCCCACGAGGTGGTCGAGCCGGTCGGCGCCGGCCTCGATGCCCTCCAGCAGCTCGGCCCGGTCCTGCTCGGACCACTCCACGTCGTCGGAGCGCAGGGAGCTCACGGAGGCCTTGATGGACGCCAGGGGCGTGCGCAGGTCGTGGCTGACGGCGGCCAGCAGCGCGGTCCGGATCCGGTTGCCCTCCGCCATCCGGCGGGCCTCCTCGGCCTCGCCGACCAGCCGCTGCCGGTCGAGCACCACGGCGGCCTGCGCGGCGAAGGCGCCGAGTACCCGGCGGTCCTCGGCGGGCAGTACCCGCCCGGACAGGGCCAGCGCCATGTGGTCCCCGATCGGCATGTCCACATCGGCGTCCTCGGGCCGGGCGGCCGGAGACGGGCCGACGCTGCCGGCCCGGTTCCAGGGCTCGACGTCGTTCGCCCGCTCCAGCAGGGCGACGGACTCCATGGCGAAGGTCTCGCGCACCCGCTCCAGCAGCGCGTCGAGCCGGGTCTCCCCGCGCAGCACGCTGCCGGCCAGGAAGGAGAGGATCTCGGACTCGGCCCGCAGCCTCGCGGCCTGGTGGGTGCGCCGGGCGGCCAGATCCACCACGGAGGCGACGGAGACCGCCACCCCGAAGAAGACGGCGATGGCGACGATGTTCCTGGGATCGGAGACGGTGAAGCGGTGCAGCGGCGGCGCGAAGTAGTAGTTCAGCAGCAGCGAGCCCACGGCGGCCGAGGCCAGCGCCGGCCAGAGCCCGCCCAGCAGCGCCGCCGCGACCGTCAGCGCCATGAAGAGCAGCATGTCGTTGGCGAGCCCGGGGTCCGCGTCGACATGGGTCAGCACCAGGCTGAGCAGGGCGGGGAAGAGCACGCCGACGATCCAGCCCGCGACGATCCTGGGCCGTCCGAGCCGGGCCGCCGAGCGGACCACGGGCAGTCCGCGCCCCTTGGCGACCTCCTCGTGCGTGACGATGTGCACGTCGAGGTCGGGTCCCGAGTCGCGGGCGACGCTCGCGCCGACACCGGGCCCGAAGACGTACTGCCAGGAGCGGCGGCGGCTGGAGCCGAGCACGATCTGGGTGGCGTTGACCCCGCGGGCGAATGCGAGCAGGGCGTCGGGGACGTTGTCGCCGATCACGTGGTGGAACGTTCCGCCGAGGTCCTCGACCAGCGTCCGCTGGACCGCGAGCTCCTTCGGCGAGGCGGCGGTGAGACCGTCGCTGCGGGCGATGTACACGGCCAGGATCTCGCTGCCCGAGCCCTTCGCGGCCACCCTGGAGGCCCGCCGGATCAGCGTGCGCCCCTCCGGCCCGCCGGTGAGCCCGACGACGATGCGTTCGCGGGCCTGCCAGGTGGAGCGGATGTCGTGCTCGCCCCGGTACTGCTGGAGGTACTCGTCGGCCCGGTCGGCGACCCACAGCAGGGCCAGTTCGCGCAGCGCCGTGAGGTTGCCGGGGCGGAAGTAGTTGGACAGGGCCGCGTCGACCTTGTCGGACTTGTATATGTTGCCGTGCGCCATCCGGCGCCGCAGGGCCTGCGGGGACATGTCCACCAGCTCGACCTGGTCGGCCCGCCGGACCACCTCGTCGGGTACGGTCTCGCGCTGCCGCACTCCGGTGATCGACTCGACCACGTCGCCGAGCGATTCCAGGTGCTGGATGTTGACGGTGGACACGACGTCGACGCCGGCCCGCAGCAGCTCCTCCACGTCCTGCCAGCGCTTGGCGTTGCGCGAGCCGGGCACGTTGGTGTGCGCCAGCTCGTCGACGAGCGCGATGGCGGGGGCGCGGGCGAGGAGTCCGTCCACGTCCATCTCGGTGAAGGCCGCGCCCCGGTACGCCAGCTCCTTGCGGGGCACCTCCTCGAGGCCGTGCAGCATGACCTCGGTGCGCGGCCGGCCGTGGTGCTCGACGAAGCCGACGACGACGTCGGCGCCCCGCTCGGCCCGCCGGTGGCCCTCGGAGAGCATCGCGTACGTCTTGCCCACACCGGGCGCCGCGCCGAGGTAGATCCTGAGCTTGCCGCGTCCCATGGGCCCCATTCTCGGGGACGTCCGCGCAGTTCACGCACCGATGGCGGGCCGGGCGCCCATCCCTGACGCAACCCTGACGCATCCCTGACGCACCCGCCCCGTCACCGAGGCCGGCTCCGCGCCCCGGCCGCACGGGGCCGGTACCCGCAGAAGGCCGGTGGGCCCCGCTCGCGAAGGAGCGGGGCCCACCGGCCGTACGTGCGCCTGCCCCGTCCGCGACGGGGCCTCCGGCTCAGCGGACCTCGGTGATCTCCGGTCCGCGCTCCAGCTGGCCCATGCCGCCGCCGAAGCGGGAGCCCTCCTGCTCGTCGGTCTGCACGCCGTCCGGCACCATCTGGGCGTCGTTCGGCAGCTTGAGGACGATCGGGTCGCGGGGGGCCATCGGGCCGTCACCGCGGACGACGACGGTGTCCCGGAAGATCTGCTCCAGCACGCCCGCCGACTCGGGGCGCACCGCGCCCTGGCCGGAGATGACGCCGCGCAGGAACCAGCGCGGGCCGTCGACGCCGACGAAGCGCACCAGCTGGGCGCCGGTCTGGCCGTCCGGGAGCGGTACGGGCACCTGTGCGCGCAGTTCCCAGCCGAGCGGACCCTCGACCTCGTCGATGATGCCGCCCTGCTGGGTGATGCCCGTGGCGATCTCGTCGCGGACCTCGCCCCAGATGCCTTCCTTCTTCGGCGCCGCGAAGGCCTGCAGCTGTACGGCGCTGTCGTTCAGCACCACCGTCGCGGCCACGATCGCGTCACCGGCGACCTCGACGCGCAGCTCCATGCCCTCGACGCCGGGCACGAGGATGCCGCCCAGGTCGACGCGGCCGTCCTCCGGGTTGCCGAGCACCTCGGAGACGTCCCAGGGGCCGTCGGGCCGGGGGGCCGGGGGCAGGTTCATCCGGCGCGGCGTGACCGCGCCGTCCTGCTCGTCGGCGTCGTCACGCTCATCAACGCCCGCGCCGTCGACCTGCTCGGCCGCGCCGCCGTCCTGGGCGGAGTCGTTCTTCTTGCGACGTCCGAACACGTCACTGTCCTTCCCGGTCGGTTACGACCGAAGCGTAGCCATTCCCACCCTGCTGACCAGTGCCGGATCCGGCCACGGCCGCATGACCGCCGGTGGAGCCGAAACCCCCCTCGGCCCGGGCCGAGCCGGGAAGTTCCGCGACCTCGTGGAAGCGCACCTTCTCGACCCGCTGGACAACCAGCTGGGCAATGCGGTCGAAACGCTCGAACCGGACGCTCTCGCGAGGGTCGAGATTGACCACGATCACCTTGATCTCTCCACGGTACCCGGCATCCACCGTCCCCGGGGCATTCACGAGGGCGAGGCCGCAGCGGGCGGCCAGGCCCGACCGGGGGTGCACGAAGGCCGCGTACCCGTCGGGGAGGGCGATGGACACCCCGGTGGGCAGCACGGCCCGCTCGCCGGGGGCGAGCTCGGCGGCCGTGGTGGTCACCAGGTCGCAGCCGGCGTCGCCGGGGTGGCCGTAGGCGGGGAGGGGCACTTCGGGGTCCACGCGCCGGATCAGCACGTCGACGGTGGCGTCGTTCTGGGACATCAGGGATTCACCTCGAAGGCGCGCGAGCGCCTGACCTGGTCCGGGTCGGCCATCGCCGCCTGGATCTCCTCGGGCCGTCCGTTGTCGATGAAGTGGTCGACCTTCACCTCGATGAAGAGGGCGTCGGCGCGCAGGGCGACCGGGCCCTGCGGGCCGCCTATCCGGCCGACGGCGGTGGAGTAGATCTTCCGCCCGGCCACGGCGGTGACCTCGGCCTCCAGGTGCAGCACCGTGCCCACGGGCACCGGCCGCACGAAGTCGGTCTCCAGCCGGCCCGTCACGGCGATGACGCGCAGCAGCCAGTTCAGCGAGCCCAGCGTCTCGTCCAGCGCGGTGGCGAGCACCCCGCCGTGGGCGAGGCCGGGAGCGCCCTGGTGGGCGGGCCGGACGGTGAACTCGGCGGTGACGCGCACGCCTTCGCCCGCCCGGGCCTCCAGATGGAGTCCGTGCGGCTGGCCCCCGCCACAGCCGAAGCAGTGTTCGTAGTGCGCGCCGAGGAGCTCGCCGGGCGCCGGGGCCCCGGGGTGCCGGACCGGTGCGGCGGCATCGGCCGGGGGCGTCAACGCTGTGTTTCGTCCACTCACAGCCGCAGACCTTACCCGCGCGGCTACCCGCCGGTCGCCTCGTGGCAGGCTTGGACCATGCAGCTCTCCTCCGCGCACCACGACGAACGTCTGACCGCCCCCCGCTCCTGGTGGGGCATCGCCGTGCTCGTCGGCCTGGCGTGCGCGCTGATGCTGCTGCCGCTGGGCACGATGCCGCTGCTGGCCGGTCTGGTCGGGGGCACCGCGCTGGCCGGACTGCTGGTGAGTTCGTACGGCTCCGCGCGGGTGCGCGTGGTCAACGGCGCGCTGGCGGTAGGGGACGCGCGCATCCCGGTGGCGGCCCTGGGCGAGCCGGAGGTCCTGGACGCGGAGGAGTCCCGCGCCTGGCGCACGTACAAGGCCGACACCCGCGCCTTCATGCTCATGCGCAGCTACGTGCCGACGGCGGTGCGCGTCGAGGTGACCGACCCCGCCGACCCGACGCCGTACGTCTACGTCTCCACCCGCGAACCGCAGGCACTGGCCTCGGCGATCCGCGCGGCGAAGGCCTAGCTCCGCCGGCGCCCCGGGGGCGCCCGCCCGCTCAGCCCTCCGCCGCGGGGCCCTCGAGTGCGGCCCTGGTGGCCTCGGGAAGGGGCTCCGTGGGGCGCTCCAGGGGCGGGAGGTCCTCCAGGGCGCTCCACGGCACGGCGCGGTCGCGCAGGTCCTTACGCACCTTGTCGGCGAGCTTGCGGGTGTCGCGGCGGTTCATGACCGCTCCGACGGCCGCGCCGACCATGAACGGCATGAGGTTCGGCAGGTTGCGGAACATCCGCTTCATGATCTGCTGGCGCAGTTCGCGCTTCATCTGCCCGCCGAGCGCCGCGTTCAAGGTCGTCGGCTTGGTCAGGTCGACGCCGCGCTCCTCCGTCCACGCGGTCAGGTAGGCGAGGCTGCGGTCCTTGAGCGTGCCGGGGGGCCGCTGGCCGTAGACCTCGTGGAGCTCGGCGATGAGCTTCAGCTCGATCGCGGCGACCCCGGTGACCTCGGCGGCCAGCTCGGCCGGCATGGCGGGCGGGACGGGGAGCATGGCCGCCGCTCCGATGCCCGCGCCGACGGTCGAGGTGGCGTTGGCGGCGCCCGAGATCAGCTTGTCGGCGAGCTGGTCGGGGCCGAGGCCCGGGAACTGCGCGCGCAGGGTCGCGAGGTCCCGAACCGGAACGCGCGGTGCGTTCTCGATGATGCGCTCGGCGATGTACAGGACGACGCCCCTGAGGCCTTCGCCGCCCCTGCGCACACCGCTCTTGACGGAGAGCAGCCGACGAGCCCCGGACCTGTGCCGGGACCCCTCGTCGGTCTCGGTGTCCGACGGCACCGCGGGAGCGGTGTCGGCGGGCACGGCTGCCGCCTCTGGGGCGGAGCCGCCGGGAACTCCAGGACCCGTCTCCGGGCCCGTGATCGCCACCTGCGTCTCCGCCGGTTCACCGGCCTTCCGGAAGCGACGCTTCCGGAACGGTGTGGAGCCAGCCACGGCCGACGCCTCTCAGTCGCAGTCGCGACAGATCGGCTGACCGTTCTTCTCACGCGCCAGCTGGCTGCGGTGGTGCACCAGGAAGCAGCTCATGCAGGTGAACTCGTCGGCCTGCTTGGGCAGAACCCGGACGGCGAGCTCCTCGTTGGAGAGGTCCGCCCCGGGGAGCTCCATGCTCTCGACCGAGTCGTACTCCTCCATGTCGGCGGACGAGGACGACTTCTCGTTGCGTCGGGCCTTCAGCTCTTCAATGCTGTCGTTGTCGACGTCGTCGTCGGTCTTGCGTGGGGTGTCGTAGTCCGTTGCCATTGTTCGCTCTCCCCCTCTGGGTGTTAGCGGTGTCTCAGCGCACGTAACGCGCGAGAGGCCGGACTTGTGCCCGACCTGAGGCGGAGATTTTGCCTCACATCAAGGTCTGTTACTGAATCGACACCCAGCCGCCCACGTGGCGTGGGAGTGGCTGGGATGACGACCGGGACCGTACACGGTCCGGGGGCCGTCTTGCACAAACGCCACCCCGTGTATTTCCCGCCATCCGGGGGGCCGGAAACCCGGACTTCCCGGGCGTTCCGGCCCGCTCGGGGTCACTGAACGCACATGCGCGGACACTCGCCCCTGTGATCGATCACACAGGAGCGGCCATCTGCCCATGCCACGCATTCAGCCGACAGCGAACACGGGGTGGGGTTCTCACAAGGGAAGAGTGACACGCATCACGAGGCCACCGCCTTCCCGGGGGATCGCCCGGATCCTGCCGCCGTGTGCGCGCGCCACGGAGCGCGCGATGGAGAGGCCGAGCCCGACACCCTTGTCGCTGCCCGTTCGCTCCGTACGCAGCCGCCTGAAGGGCTCGAAGAGGTTGTCCACCTCGTACGCGGGAACCACGGGACCCGTGTTCGATACCAGGAGCACCGCCTGACCGTGCTGGGCCTCCGTGGTGACCTCCACCCAGCCGTCCTCCGGAACGTTGTACCGGACGGCGTTCTGCACCAGGTTGAGGGCGATCCGCTCCAGCAGCACGCCGTTGCCCTGGACCACGGCCGGCGCCCGCTCGCCCCGGATCTCCACGCCCTTGGCCTCGGCCTCGGTGCGTGCCTGGTCCAGGGCGCGGGAGGCGACCTCGGCCAGGTCGACGGGCTTGCGCTCGACGATCTGGTTCTCGCTGCGGGCCAGCAGCAGGAGGCCCTCGACCAGCTGCTCGCTGCGCTCGTTGGTGGCGAGCAGGGTCTTGCCGAGCTGCTGGAGCTCCACCGGGGCCCCGGGGTCGGAGAGGTGCACCTCCAGCAGGGTCCGGTTGATGGCGAGCGGCGTGCGCAGCTCGTGCGAGGCGTTCGCCACGAACCGCTGCTGGGCGGTGAAGGCCCGCTCCAGCCGGTCGAGCATCTCGTCGAAGGTGTCGGCGAGCTCCTTGAGCTCGTCGTCCGGCCCGTCCAGCTCGATCCGCCGGGTCAGGTCGGAGCCGACTACCCGGCGGGCGGTCCGGGTGATCTTGCCCAGCGGCGAGAGCACCCGGCCGGCCATCGCGTAGCCGAAGGCGAAGGCGATGATGCTCAGGCCCAGCAGGGCCATCAGCGACCGGCTGAGCAGGTCGTCCAGCGCGTGCCGCCGCTGTTCCAGGATGCACTGGCTGATCGCGGTGTTGAACTGGCCGTACGACTGGTCGATGCCCACCACGCCGGGACAGGTGCTGCTGGAGACCTTGACCTGCTCCCCGCCGACGATCTGGAACGGGAGCGCGTTGCCCTCCCGCAGGGCCTGCGCCGCGAGCAGGTAGATGATCGACAGCAGCAGGATGCCGGCGATCAGGAACATGCCGCCGTACAGCAGCGTGAGCCGTATCCGGATGGTCGGCCGCAGCCAAGGGAAGGGACCCTCGGGCTGTCCGGGGTCCCAGGTCGGTCTGGGTGGCGCCGCCGGTGGCGCCGGGTTTGCCGCCACGCGCGTCAGATCCGGTATCCGGAGCCCGGCACGGTGACGATGACCGGCGGCTCCCCCAGCTTGCGGCGCAGGGTCATCACGGTCACCCGTACGACGTTGGTGAACGGGTCGGTGTTCTCGTCCCAGGCCTTCTCCAGCAGCTGTTCGGCGGAGACGACGGTCCCCTCGCTGCGCATGAGGACCTCCAGCACCGCGAACTCCTTGGGCGCCAGCTGCACCTCCCGGCCCTCGCGGAACACCTCGCGCCGGTTCGGGTCCAGCTTGATGCCGGCCCGCTCCAGTACCGGCGGCAGGGCGACGGTCGTACGCCGCCCCAGCGCCCGGACCCGCGCGGTCAGCTCGGTGAAGGCGAAGGGCTTGGGCAGGTAGTCGTCCGCCCCGAGCTCCAGCCCCTCCACGCGGTCGCTGACGTCGCCCGACGCGGTCAGCATCAGCACACGGGTCGGCATGCCGAGCTCCACGATCTTCCGGCAGACGTCGTCACCGTGCACGAGCGGGAGGTCCCGGTCGAGCACGACCACGTCGTAGTCGTTCACCCCGACGCGCTCCAGGGCGGCTGCGCCGTCGTACACGACGTCCACGGCCATGGCCTCCCGGCGCAGGCCGGTGGCCACCGCATCGGCGAGCAGCTGCTCGTCCTCGACGACGAGTACGCGCACGTCGTTTCCTTCCTCCGAGCCCAGAAGGGCACACGTGTATGGCGTCGCCCATCCTGCCCGTTTCGGCCGTAAACCGGCTGTAAGGCGTCGCACGGAGGGGGCCACCGGGACGGAAGTGAGGAATCCCCGGCCCGACGAGGTTTCCGCACCCGGGGCGCCGGGGAGGACGAGAGCACACCCCGATCCACTCCCTGACGGCGCACTGCCACGCGCCGCCGCCGACCCACGAAGAGGGGGCGAACCCACCATGGACGCATTCACCGCGGGTCTCCTGCAGCGCATCCAGGCCACGCAGTCTGACCTCGTACAGGCCCGCGAGGCGGGCGACGACTTCCTCGCGGAAGTGGAACAGGCGGAGCTGGAGGACCTCCAGCGCCTCGCCGCCGAGCACGGCGTTCCGGTCTCCGTATCGGCGCCGACCGCCGTGCCCGCCTGCTGACACCTCGCGGACCCGCACCGACGACCCGGTACCCCGGACCCCGGCCGCCCCTTCGGGCTGCCGGGGTTCCGTCGTGTCACGCCCCGGCGCACCGCGTCACGGCGGGGCCGGGTCGCACCGTCAGGGCAGGGGCCGGTCGTACCAGGCCCCGGCCTCCTCCAGCAGCGGCTGGAGCGAGGCGAAGACCGCGGGGGTCGCCGCCAGCGCCAGCTCCCCCGAGGCGGGCCGCCCCGGACGGCCGCCGGTCACGGCGCCCGCCTCGCGGGCGATCAGCTCCCCGGCCGCCAGATCCCACGGGTTCAGCCCGCGCTCGTAGTAGCCGTCCAGCCGCCCGGCGGCCACGTCGCACAGGTCCACGGCCGCGGACCCGCCCCGCCGGATGTCCCGCACCAGCGGGATGATCCGCTGCGCGACGTCCGCCTGCTGGGCCCGCCGGTGCCGGACGTACGCGAAGCCCGTCGCGACCAGCGCCTGGTCCAGCGGCGCCGCCGCCCTGCAGGCCAGGCGCACCCCGCCCAGCCAGGCCCCGCCGCCGTGCACGGCGTGGAAGGTCTCCCCGCGCATCGGCACGGCCACGACGCCCACCACGGTCTCGCCGCGGTACTCGGCGGCGATCGACACGCTCCAGCTCGGCAGGCCGTACAGGTAGTTCACGGTGCCGTCCAGCGGGTCGACGACCCAGCGCACCCCGCTCGTCCCCGGGGTGTCCGCGCCCTCCTCGCCCAGCAGCCCGTCCGCGGGCCGCCGCTCCGCGAGGAAGCTGGCGATCAGCTGCTCCGCCGCGAGGTCCATCTCGGTGACCACGTCGATGGGGCTGCTCTTGGTGGCCGCCACCGCCAGGTCGGCCGGCCGGCCGTCGCGCAGCAGCGTCCCGGCCAGCCGGGCCGCCTCCAGGCCCGCGTCCAGCAGTTCGGCCTTCAGCTCTTCGGAGATCACGCTTCCCCTCCCCGGGGGTAGGGGCTGTCCGCGCCGGCGGCTGCCGGCCGGGGCGCCCGCGCGGGGCAGCAGCCCACCGGGCACACGTCATGAGCGGCCCCCAGCAACCCCAGCGCGCACCGCCGCACCGGCTCGCCCCGCTCGACCGCCGCCCGCTCCCACACCAGCTCCCGCACCGCCGCCACGAACCGCGGATCGGCCCCCACCGTCGCCGACCGGGCCACCGGCAGCCCCAACTCCGCAGCCTTCGCCACCGCCTCCGTGTCCAGGTCGTACACCACCTCCATGTGGTCCGACACGAACCCGACGGGCACCATCACCGCCGCCGCCGCGCCCGCACCGTGCAACACCTCCAGGTGATCGCAGACATCCGGCTCCAGCCACGGCACCTGCGGAGCGCCACTGCGCGACTGGTACACCAGCTCCCACGGCCGCTCCACACCCGTCCGCGCCCGCACCGCCTCCGCCACCACCCGCGCCACATCCCGATGCTGCCTCACATACGCACCACCCTCCCCACCCGCCGTGTGCCCCTCCACCGGCCCCGACGCATCGGCCGCCGCGCTGGGGATCGAATGCGTCGTGAACACAAGGTGCGCCCCCTCCCGCACCCCCCGCGGCAACGACTCCAACGCCGCCAGCACCCCCTCCACCACCGGCTCCACGAACCCCGGATGGTTGAAGTAGTGCCGCAGCTTGTCCACCCGCGGCAGCGGCTCCACACCCTCCCCCGCCAGCACCGCCAGCGCATCCGCCAGATCCTCCCGGTACTGCCGGCACCCCGAGTACGAGGCGTACGCACTCGTCGCCAAAACCAAAACCCGCCGCCGCCCGTCACCCGCCATCTCCCGCAGCACATCCGTCAGGTACGGCGCCCAGTTCCGGTTCCCCCAGTACACCGGCAGATCCAACCCGTGCCCCGCGAAATCCCCGCGCAGCGCCTCCAGCAGCTCACGGTTCTGCCCGTTGATCGGACTCACCCCGCCGAACCCGAAATAGTGCTGCCCCACCTCCCGCAGCCGCTCCCGGGGGATCCCCCGCCCCCGCGTGACGTTCTCCAGGAACGGCACCACATCATCAGGCCCCTCCGGGCCGCCGAAGGACAGCAGCAACAGGGCGTCGTACGGGGCGGCGGATCCGCCGACGGGCGGGGTGAACTGGTCTGACATGCCTCGAATCCTGCCACCCGGCGTCCCCGGGCGGGAACCGGCCCGGCCGTGCACCCGCCCCCTCCGCAGGTAAGGTCACCCTAAGTCCAGTGCTCGGAAATGGCCCGTGCGGGTGCGCCTCATCGGTGGTCGTAACCTGTAGGGGCCGATGACGTCCCTTACGGAGGGCCCGTGCCCAGTCCCTACCGCGCGATCTTCGCGGCCCCCGGCACCAAGGGCTTCAGCGCCGCCGGTCTCGTGGGCCGACTGCCGCTCTCCATGGTCGGCGTCGGCATCCTCACCATGATCTCGGAGATCACCGGCCGCTACGCGATGGCCAGCGCCCTCACCGGCACCCTCGCGCTGGCCGCCGCCGTCATCGGCCCGCAGGTGTCCCGCCTCGTCGACCAGTACGGACAGCGGCGCGTGCTGCGCCCCGCGACCCTCGTCTCGGTGGCGGCCGTGGCCGGCCTGCTGCTGGCCGCCGCAAACGGCCTTCCCGACTGGACCCTGTTCCTGTGCGCCGCCGTCGCGGGCTGCGTACCGAGCGTCGGCTCGATGGTCCGGGCCCGCTGGACCGTGATCTACCACGACTCCCCGCGCGAGCTGCACACCGCGTACTCCTTCGAGTCCGTGGTCGACGAGGTGTGCTTCATCTTCGGCCCCATCCTCGCCATCGGGCTGTCCACCGCCTGGTTCCCCGAGGCCGGGCCGCTGATCGCCGCCCTCTGCCTGCTGGTGGGCGTCTGGCTGCTCACCGCGCAGCGCTCCACGGAGCCCCCTGCGCACCCGCGCGGCGGGCAGACGGACCGCACCTCGGCGCTGCGCTCCCCGGGACTCCAGGTGCTGACCGCCACGTTCGTCGCCACCGGTGCGATCTTCGGGTCCATCGACGTGTCCACCCTGGCCTTCGCCGACGAGCAGGGCAGCAAGTCCTCCGCCAGCTTCGTCCTGGCGATCTGGGCGCTGGGGTCCTGTATCGCCGGAATCGTCTTCGGGCTGCTCCATCTCAAAGGCCGAAACGAACGCCGCTGGGTACTGGGCGTATGTGCGATGGCCGTGAGTATGATCCCCCTCCTACTGGCCGGGAACCTGCCGTTTCTGGCCGTGGCGCTCTTCGTCTCGGGCCTCGCCATCGCTCCCACGATGATCACCACGATGGCCCTGATCGAGGCGCACGTACCCCGCGCGAAGCTGACCGAGGGCATGACCTGGATCAGCACCGGCCTCGCGGTCGGCGTCGCGGTCGGCTCGTCGGTGACCGGCCTGGTCATCGACGCGGCCGGCGCGCAACGCGGGTACGTCGTCTCCATCGCGGCGGGAGCGTCCGCGGCGATGGTGGCGTTCGCGGGATACCGCCGGCTGACCGGGCCGGCGCAAGGGGAGGAGCCAGCTACCGATGGGGACGGCGACAGCAGGAAAGAGCAGCGGGGCGGCCGCGTGGCGTAACTGGGCGGGGAACGTCACCGCCACACCCGCCCGCGTGGTGACCCCGGCCTCGGTCGGGGAGCTCCAGGAGGCGGTCCGCCGGGCCGCCGAGGAGGGGTTGCGGGTGAAGGCGGTCGGCACCGGCCACTCCTTCACCGCGGCCGCCGCCACGGACGGGGTGCTCGTACGCCCGCACGCCCTGGCCGGGATCACGGACATCGACCGGGCCGCCGGCACGGTCACGGTGGCGGCGGGCACCGTCCTGAAGGACCTCAACCGGGCCCTGGCCGGGGAGGGGCTCTCGCTCACCAACATGGGCGACATCATGGAGCAGACGGTCTCCGGGGCCACCAGCACCGGCACCCACGGCACCGGCCGCGACTCGGCCTCGATCGCCGCCCAGATCCGCGGCCTCGAACTGGTCACCGCGGACGGACGGCTGCTGGCCTGCTCCGACAAGGAGAACCCCGAGGTCTTCGCCGCGGCCCGGCTCGGCATCGGAGCCCTCGGCATCGTCACCTCGCTCACCCTCGCCGTGGAGCCGCTGTTCCTGCTGACCGCCCGTGAGGAGCCGATGGGCTTCGACCGGGTGACCGCGGAGTTCGACGAGCACGTCGCGGAGAACGAGCACTTCGAGTTCTACTGGTTCCCGCACACCGGCAACTGCACCACCAAGCGGAACAACCGCAGCCAGGGCCCGGCCGCCCCGCCCGGCGCCGTCAGCGCCTGGATCGAGGACGAGCTGCTGTCCAACGGCGTCTTCCAGGCCGTCAACTCGCTGGGACGCGGCGTCCCGGCGGCCATCCCCTCCATCGCCCGCGTCGCGAGCCGCGCCCTGTCGGCGCGGACCTACACGGACATCCCGTACAAGGTGTTCACCAGTCCGCGCCGGGTCCGCTTCGTGGAGATGGAGTACGCCCTTCCGCGCGAGCGCGCCGTCGGGGCCCTGCGGGAGCTGCGCACGATGGTCGACCGCTCGGACCTGCGGATCAGCTTCCCGGTGGAGGTCCGGACGGCTCCGGCGGACGACATCACGCTGTCGACCGCGTCGGGGCGCGAGAGCGCGTACATCGCGGTGCACATGTACCGGGGCACCCCCTACCAGGCGTACTTCACGGCGGCCGAGCGCATCTTCACCGCGCACGGCGGCCGCCCGCACTGGGGCAAGGTCCACACCCGGGACGCCGAGTACCTCGCCGGGGTCTACCCCCGGTTCGGCGAGTTCACCGCGCTCCGCGACCGGCTGGACCCCGACCGCGTCTTCGGCAACGACTACCTGCGGCGCGTCCTGGGCGCCTGAGCCGGGACCGCGCCGGGAAGACACCGTCCGGCGTGCCGGGACCATAGGGCCGCCCCGGTCAGGTGCCGGTCAGGTGCCGCTCGACCGCCCGCTCCCGCCGCCCGCCGGCGGAGCCTGCGGCGCCGGGTCCGACGGGGCGGTCGAGTGCGGGGGCCGGCTGTCCGGGGTCACCGGCGCACTCGGGGTCGCCGGCGGTGCCGGCGTCGGCGTCACGGGCGGCGGGCTCGGGACCCCGGAGGCCGAGCGGTCCGGCTCGGGGCTCGCGCTCCGGCCTCCGGTGCCGTCTGTGCCGCCGGTGCCGCCGGTGCCGCCGGGCGAGTCGGACGGCCGGGGCGAGGGCCCGCCGCTCTCGGGGGTCTTGCCGCCCTTGCGCTCGCTCCCGCCGGAGCCCGGGGCCCGCTCCGTCCCGCCCTTGTCGTGGTCGCGGGCGGTGCCGGCGCCCCCGGTGAGGAGGGTGCGGCCGTCGGAGCTGACCGAGGTGCCGGCGATCGCCTCGTAGGTCCCGAGTCCGCCCACCGCGATGGCGAAGGCGGCTCCGGCGGCGACCGCCGTGCGCTTCCATCCCCGTACGCGGGTGCCGTGGACCGTGGCCGAGCCGAACTCTCCGCCGGGCGCCGGATCGGCCGGGACCGCCCGCAGCAGGATCGTTCCGTCGGGCAGCTCCTCCTCCGCCCGCAGCGACGTCCGACGGGACCCGGGCCGGACGGCTCCGCGCAGCTGGTCACCGGTGCGCCGGAAGAAGTGCTGGATGACCGGCCCGCCCGCGGTGGCGACCACGCTGACCACGGCGGCCCCGCCGATCGTGCCGTAGACGCCGAGCTGCGAGGCCAGCACGGCCGCCGCGACCGTCGCGAGAGAGGTCCCGGCCACCTGAGCCACGCTCAGGTCGAGCTTCTTCGTCTCCGGTTCGACATCCTGCGTCGTCTTCTGACCCATCGCCATCCCCTGCGCGTCCTGCCTCTCGTGCGTCACCGCCTACAGGAGGTACTGACACCTGAGCGAAACGAATAGTTCCGTTTCTGCGGATTCTGTGAAGCAGGACACCCGGAGACGGGCATGCGTGCAGGCCGGACCCGTCGGAGGGCAGGCCAACTCCCGCCGTCCGGGAGAACTTCGGCGGCGCGGCGGTCCACCCGGGTGGCCCGAATGGAGTACTGTGGCGAGCCCTGGGGCCGTCCTTCCTTTGGGATGTCCGGACTCGGGAGAGGGGCCGATCGACGGAAGACGGCACTCGAAGACCGGTGATGCCGCGGTATTGCACGGGCTCCTACTGCGCACAGTAATCATCCGGTCACTGTGCGTGCCCAACAGGTAACCGTGCCATGTCGGCGATCAAGGGCGCATGCCCGACACGCCGGTTTAACTCGGCAAGGTTGTGGCAGGCTGCACCCGGGCAGGCCACACTCGACTAGCGGAAGCAGCGACGCACGTGACGTCGGCAGGCACCACCCGGGAGGTCCCCATGCCCGAACTGCGTGTCGTGGCCGTCTCCAATGACGGCACACGACTGGTGCTCAAGGCTGCGGACAGCACGGAGTACACGCTTCCGATCGACGAGCGTCTACGCGCTGCCGTACGCAACGACCGTGCGCGCCTGAACCAGATCGAGATCGAGGTGGAGAGCCACCTCCGCCCCCGTGACATCCAGGCCCGCATACGGGCCGGTGCCTCCGCGGAGGAGGTCGCGCAACTCGCCGGCATCCCCGTCGACCGGGTGCGCCGGTTCGAGGGCCCCGTCCTCGCCGAGCGCGCGTTCATGGCCGAAAGGGCCCGCAAGACACCCGTGCGCCGGCCCGGCGAGAGCACCGGACCCCAGCTCGGCGAGGCCGTGCAGGAGCGGCTGACGCTGCGCGGGGCCGACAAGGAGTCCGTGCAGTGGGACTCATGGCGCCGCGACGACGGCACGTGGGAAGTCCTGCTCGTCTACGTGGTGGCGGGCGAGCCGCACTCGGGGAGCTGGACGTACGACCCGCCGCGCCGGCTGGTCGTGGCCGTGGACGACGAGGCGCGCTCGCTGATCGGCGAGTCGGACGACCTGCCGGCCACCCCGGAGCCGAGTTTCCCGTTCGTGCCGAGGATCGCGCGGCTGCCGCGCGACCGGCCGCTGGACCGCGCCCTCGACCGCCAGCTGGAGCGGGTCGAGAGCAGGGCGGCGCCCGCGCCGGAGCCGGAGGACGAGCGGGACACCCTGACCAGCCTGTTGGAGGCGGTCCCGAGCTTCCGCGGCGACCTGGTGGTCCCCGACCGCACCGAGCCCCCGGCCGAAGAGCCGGAGGCGGAGGAGCCGCCGGCCCCGGCCGCCTCGGCGGGCGCGGGCTCCGCGTACGCCGACGTCCTGATGCCCCGCACGGTGGCGGGCCACCGCGACCGCCTCACCGGAACCACGGACCGCCAGGCCGAGGCCGACGGGGTCCGCCCGGGGCGCCGCGCGGCGGTGCCCAGCTGGGACGAGATCGTCTTCGGCACCCGCCGCAAGAAGCAGGAGTAGCGCCGGCGCGGACGGCGCCCGGCCCGGAGCACCGGGACCCGGGCGCTTCGTCCGCCGTTCCGCTGTCCGGCGTGTGGCTGTTCGGCGTTTGGCTGTTCGGCTGTGGCTGTTCGGCTGTGGCTACTGGGGTTCCGGACCGGTGGCCACCGGCCGGGACGGGTCGTAGGACCAGTGCGACCAGCTGCCCGCGTACAGGTCCGAGGCGATGCCCGCCACCTCCAGCGCGAGGACCTGCTGGGCCGCCGACACGCCCGAGCCGCAGTACACCCCGACCGGGGTCCCCTCGGTGACGCCGAGCCCCTCGAACCGGGCGCGCAGCTCCGCCGCCGACAGGAAGCGGCCGTCCGGGCCCAGGTTCTCGGTGGTCGGCGCGGACACCGCGCCCGGGATGTGGCCGCCGACGGGGTCGATCGGTTCGACCTCGCCGCGGTACCGCTCCCCCGCCCGGGCGTCGAGGAGCACTCCGGCACGCGCCCGCTCGGCGGCGCCGTCCGCGTCCAGCAGCCCCGCCGCACCCGGAGTTGGCTTGAAATCACCCTCTGTGGGAGTCACCCGGTCGGCCGACAGCGCGCCGTCCGCCGCGGTCCACGCGGCCAGCCCCCCGTCCAGCACCCGCACATCGGGGTGCCCCGTCCAGCGCAACAGCCACCACGCGCGCGCGGCGGCCCAGCCCTGGCCGCCGTCGTACACGACCACCGGCGTGTCCGCCGTGACCCCGGCCCGCCGCATCACCGCCCCGAAGGCCTCCGGATCGGGGAGCGGGTGCCGGCCTCCCGAACCCGCCGGACCTGCCAGTTCGCGGTCAAGGTCGATGTAGACGGCGCCGGGCAGGTGCCCGGCCTCGTAGGCGGGCCGCTGGTCGGGGCCGCCGAGCTGCCAGCGGACGTCCAGCAGCACGGGCGGCCGCGGACCGGCCAGCTCGCTCCTGAGTTCGGCGGCGGAGAGGATCGCAGATGTCGCAGTCATGCGGCCCATATTCCTCCCCGCCCGGCACCGGCGTCCCGGACCCGTCAACGGCGGGGCACCCTATCCGGTCATCTCGTCCCGGCGCCGCCGGATGCGGCGCGGTCGGGGCGCGCCGAGCCCTCCGGAGTGGAAGCATCAGCACCGGCAAGCGGGACGACGGAGGAGACGGCTGACATGACCGAGGCAGCGAAGGCAACGCGGCGCACGCCCGGCACACCGTGCTGGGTGAGCCTCATGGTGCACGGCCTCGGGAACACCGCGGACTTCTACGCGGATCTGTTCGGCTGGGAGTACGCACCGGGCCCGGAGCAGTTGGGACCGTACGTCCGCGCCCTGCTGGACGGCCACGAGGTGGCCGGCATCGGCGAGATGCCGCCGGACCGGCACCTCCCGGTGGCCTGGACGACGTACCTCGCCACGGACGACGCCGACGCCACCGCGGAGGCGATCCGCTCCTGCGGGGGCACGGTCGCGGTGGGGCCGCTGGACGCCGGGATCGCGGGGCGGGTCGCGATCTGCTCGGACCCGCTGGGCGCCATCTTCGGGATCTGGCAGGCGCAGACCCAGATGGGGACCCGGATGCACGGCGCGCCGGGCACCCCGGTCTGGAACGAACTGGTCACCCAGGACGCCTCGACGGTCGGCAAGTTCTACGAGCACGTCTTCGGCCACGAGACCCAGACGCACGCCACCGCCTCGGACGACTTCGACTACCTGACCCTGTACCTGGAGGGCCGCCCGGTGGCGGCCGTGCACGGAGTCGGGCGCTCGCTGCCGCACGACCGGGGGCCGCACTGGATGGCGTACTTCGAGGTCGAGGACGCCGATACCGCCGCCGAGCGGGTGGCGGAGCTGGGCGGCCGGATCGTCGAGCCGCCGCGGGACGGCCCCAGCGGGCGGCTGGCGGTCGTCGCCGACCCGGAGGGAGCCGTCTTCGCCGTCGTGCAGTCGCGCCGGCGCGACTGAGCCGGGCTCGGCGGCGGCGCCGGCCCGGCGCCGCACGGGCGGCGGCCGGATACGTCCGCCGGGCCGGTCACAGCACTAGCGGCGGCCGAGGGCCAGGCGCACGGTGATCCCGTGGCGCGTCCGCAGCCGGCGCAGCTCCCACAGGGAGAGCGCGGTCACCGAGAGCGGCGGCGCGATCAGGGCCAGGACCCGCACGGCGAGCGGGGCGTCGACGGGCGCGTCGTCGAAGAGCTGGACCACGAACAGGCACCAGACGAGCACGGGCGAGAGCAGCGGCGGCAGCACCTCGTGGACCTCGGCGGTGCGGAAGGCGTAGTGGACGCAGAGCACGGCCGAGGCGAGCGCGAAGGGGAACAGGAAGAGGGCCGCGACCGCCGAGAACGGGCCGAGCAGGACGGCGGCGTGCGGCAGGACGAACGACATCACGAGCACGGTGGCGAGGAGCGACCCGACGGCGGTCGCCGGACCGCGCAGCCGGGCCCGGTAGAAGGCGGGGCCGGGCGGGCGGGCGGAGAACACGAAGGCGGCCAGGGCGAGCGGCCCGATCACCAGGAGCAGCCCGGCGGCGGCCAGCACCTCGGTGAACTTGTCGTCGACCACGCCGCCGGCCCCCTCCCTCAGGGGGTAGGACAGCACCAGCCAGCTGCCGGCCAGCAGCCCGATGGCGGTACGGGCGATCTGCGCCCACCGGATGGTGTCGTCGACGATCCGGCCGTCGAGGTCGGGCCGGTGGATGCGCGACGCGAGCACGAAGGGGGACCGGACGGCGCGGATCCAGAAGGGCCTGCGCTCCGGTGGGGAGGCGGGCGGGCGCGCGGATGGACGTGCGGGTGCCGGCCGGTACGGATTCACTGTGTCGCCCCCCGTGACGATGATGATCACCGCATCATAGAAGACACTCGAACCGGCCCTGCCCGTAGGTGAGTTGCGGGTCGCGCGCCGGCGCGGGCGCACGGGCGGGCGGAGGCTTCTTCACGCCGGTCGGCGCCGGGGCTCAGCCGTTACTCAAGGCGCAATCAAGCCAGATGCGGCCGATATGAAACGCAACATTCCAGTTCCATTTCCGTCGACCCAGGTCAGCCAGTCGACGACATATTGAATCTTCCGTTCCGAACGGCGTTCCAGCCAAACTCGATTCGTCCCTTTACTGGCGTGAAGCGGGCTCCATAGAATCGTTATCGCTCCACCGATAGGTATCCGCCTATCGGGTTCCACCTTCCTTATGTGGAGGAATTATGGGCGAGTCGACGAACGAGCAGAACCTCATCGAGGACATCGAGTCCCTCGACAGCCTCGAAGTGCTCGAGGCCGAGGACCTGGACGAGGGCGTGGCGTTCCACGCGTTCCGTTTCCGGAACTGACTCTAGGCCGGCCGTCGGCCCCGTACACCGCCCTGAGCAGGCTTTTTACCGCTCGGCGCGCCCGGGGTCGGCGGCCTGCTTCAGCGCGAGAAAGGCTTCCGGCTCTCCGTGAGAATCTATCTTGATCTGCTCGGCCAAAGACGCTTCGCGGCTCTCTGTTTCGGGCAGGCGGTCTCCCTACTCGGTGATGCGCTCTTCCCCATCATCGTCGTTGTTTCCGCCGCGCAGGCGGGTACTCCGGCAGAGACCATTGGGGCGGCGTTCGCGGCCCGATTTCTCGCGCTGGGTGGTGTGGTTCTCTTCAGCGGCGCTCTTCTGGACCGTGTCAATCCGGTCGTGGCCGCCGTGAGTGCGGATGCCACCCGGGTGATCGCGCTGATCGCCCTGGCCCTCTTCTGGGACGGAGGCCTGGACGCGGTCGTGCTGACGGTCGCGATCGTGATCGGACTCTGCGAGGCGGTGAGCGAACCGGCGCTGCTCGTCATCGCCCCCCGCGTCCTGCCCGTGCGAGACCCGCAGTCCCCTCCCCTGTCCGAGGAAGCCGAGGAGCAGCGCGTCACCGCCGTCTACGGACTGCTGGAGGGCATGCGCAACACCTCGGGCATCGTCGGGCCGACGCTGGCCGCCGCACTCATCGCACTGCTCAGCCCGTCGGCAGGCGCTTTCGCCGCCGCCGTGGCCTTCGGTCTCTCCGCGGCCGCCACACGCTGGGCCGGCGGCAAGCACGCGGCGCAGTCCGTGGGGCATCCGGCCGGGCCGGCCCAGGCGGATGCGGATGCGGATGCGGATGGCAGTGCGGGTACCGATGCGGGTGCCGAGAAGGAAGGGGCTGGGCAGCCGGAGGAACCGCAGGAGCCGCTGCTGCGTTCCGCGTTGGGCGGACTCGCCGTGCTGTGGCGGGTGCGCTGGCTGCGCTACGTACAGCTGTTGGCCGTGGTGCACGTCCTGTTCGCCGTCGGACCGTGGATGGTGGCCCTGCCGGTGCTCATCATCGAGCGGGAGCACAGCGCCGGCGTCTACGCACTGGTCCTCGGCGCCTTCGCGGCGGGAACGGTGGCCGGCGCCTTCCTCGGCGGCCGAATCCGCGGCAGCCGTCGCGGTCTGTACGCGCTGGGTCTGCTCGGCCTGTTCGGCGTGACCGCGCTGGCGCCCGTGCTGACCGAGTCGGTGCTGCTGCTGACGGCCGCCTTCGTCGTCGGCGGGATCGGCCAGCAGGCCTTCGACGTCGTGAAGATGGCCGGACTGCGCCGGGAGGTCCCCGAGCGGCTGCACGGCCGTGCGTTCTCCGCGGACTTCTTCTTCTCCTTCGCCTCGCTGCCGCTCGGCCAGCTGCTGGGCGCGGCACTGCTCCGCTTCCTCGACGCGGAGGCCATCATGCTCTGGGCTGGCGCCCTCGTCCTGGTGACCACCGCCCTGACGATGCTCAGCCCGGACACCCGCCGCTTCGGGTCCCGTCCGGTTCCGTCCGCGCACGAGGACGCCGGCTCCGACGCGGAGCGGGAGCCGCACACGCGACCAGCGGAGGCCGGCTCCGCGGAACAGGCCAAGGATGTCCGGACACGTTGACCTCTTCGAGGAGCACGGCGAGGTGGCGGCCCTCTGGCCCGAGGGCCTCTACCGGGACCGCACCGTCGTCTGCTTCGACCGCCACCTCGACCTCAAACCACTCGCGCCGGGCGGCGAGGAGTCCCTCGGCCGGGCGGCCGCCGAGGGCCGGGACCCGGCCGGCCTGCTGCGGAGGCTTCCGGTCCGGGGGGTACCCGGCGCCTTCGGGCTGGACGACTTCTGGTCGGCGGCCGCCATAGCCGGCGGACTCACCGAGCTGGTGTGGGTGCCGAGCTGGACCTCGCACGAGGGCTGGGCGGCGACGGCCGTGGACTCCGTCTCCCTGGTCGCCACGGGCGGCGCCACCGCCGAGCCCCGGATGGCCGACTGCTGCCTGAGCGTCCGGCTGTGCGGAGTCCGGCTGGCCGTCGTACCGCCCGACCTGCTCACCCGGCATCTCGCCGCGCACGTCCACGGCGACGTCGTGGTCGACATCGACCTGGACTGGCTGATGGACGAGCACGGGCGGCCGGACCACTCCGTCGAGGACCTGGCCGGGCTGGTCGGCGCCTGCGGCGGTGAGCTGTCGGCGATGACCTGGTCGACCCGGTCCGGCTTCCTGCCCCACGAGTTCCGCCGGGTCGGGGCGGATGTCGCCGCGCACCTGGGCCTGCGGGCCCGCACTTCCTCCTTCCTGCCCTCGACACCGTGGCCGGAGGACCTGCTGCTCACCGTCCACCGGGGCGACCCGCTGCCGGCGGACGACGGTACGGACAGGGCCGGACGCGGCGGCAGCGGCACGGAGGCCGCGCCCGGCGTGACGACCGCGCTGCGCGGTCTGGCCCTCGCCTCCGAGAGCCCCGCCGAGGCGCAGGAGTGCTACGAGCGCGCCGTGGCCGGCGGCTACCGGTCGAGCTGGCTCGCGTACAAGATCGGTATCGCGCACTACGCGCGGGGCGGGCACCGGACGGCCAGGGACTGGCTGCGCGAGGCGATCGCCATCGACGGCCGGGACACCCTGGCGATGCACGCCCGCATCATGTCGGTCCGCGCCACCACGCGGCTCGACGGTCCCGGCCCGGCCCTGGAGGAGCTGCGCGGTCTGGCGGACCAGCTGCCCCTGCGGGCCGGGGTGTGGCGCACGCTGCGGACGCTCTCCCAGCACGCGGGCGACCGGGAGGCCGCGGCGGCGGCGCGCGGGCGGCTGGAGCTGATCGGCGCGCTGACCGCCCCCCGGAGCGCTGCCCAGCAGGACGTGGAGCGGGGATGACGGGCGGCTCGGGCAGCGACGTCCTGCTGGTGATGCCCCCGGTGAGCGAAGCCGTGCAGTTTCCGTACCTCGCGCTGCCTCAGCTCACCGCGGCGTGGACGGCCCAGGGCTACGGGGTGGTCTGCTGCGATCTGAACCTCCGGTACCGGGCCGCCGCCCTGCGCCGGAGCGCGGCCTCCGGGCGGCCGGGGTCCGACGACGCGGGGCCGGGGTCCGACGACGGACGGCCGGCGTCCGACGAGGGGGGGCCGCCGCCCCCCGCCAAGGACATGTTCCGCCGCCTCTCCGAGCGCTACCGGGAGCAGCACGGCCAGCTGCTGCTGGACCGGTCCCGCGACCGCACCTCCGGCTTCGACCAGGAGGTGGCGATCCGTGCGGCCGTCCGCTACGTCACCCAGCAGGCCGCCCGGGACGGATGGATCCTGCCCGGCCCCATCCTGATGTCCCGTCTCGACGAGCTGGTGCGGGCCGGTACCGAAGGCTGGTCGGCCCGCTGGAGCACCGAGCACCTCGAAGGACTGCTGGACGCACACCGGCCCCGGGTCATCGCCTTCTCCGTGCCGTTCTTCAGCCAGCTCGTCCCCACCCTCGCCCTGTGCACGCTGCTCAAGCGGCGGCGCCCCGAGCTGCGGACGATGGTCGGCGGGCCGACGGTGCAGATGTGGGAGAAGGCGCTGCGGCACAAGGTCGCCGCGGCGCGGCACGTCGACGACTGGTGCCTCGGGCACGGCGAGGACTACCTCGCGAAGGTCCTGGGCGCTCCGGCCGCGGGTCCCCTGCCGTCCACCCCACAGCCGGAGCGGGAGCCTCAGCCGGGACCGGTGCCGGAGCCGGAGCAGCGGGCGGCGGGACTTTCGGACGGCTTCGTGCTGAACGACCAGCCGATGCCGGACTTCGGCCAGTTCGACTTCGACGACTACAGCAATCAGGCCCACCAGTTCCCGTACCGGCTCACCCTCGGCTGCTTCTGGGGGAAGTGCACCTTCTGCTCGTACGGCAACCGCTACCTCGACGCCCGCGCCTTCCAGCAGATCGACCCGCGGAAGGCCGCCGCGCACCTGGTCGCGCTCGCCGCCCGGCTGGGCATCACGGATGTGGCGGTCACCGACGAGAACACCGGCCTGCGGCACCTGCTCCGGGTGATGCAGGCGGTGCGCGACCGGGGCGCCTCGCTGACCTTCCGCGTCCGGGCCCGCCTCGAACCCGAGCTGGCCGACCCGGAGTTCTGCAAGAGGCTGTACGACCTGGGTTGCGTGCAGATGTCGGCGGGGTACGAAACCGCCCAGCAGGACATCCTCGACTCCCTGCGCAAGGGCCAGGACGCCCGGCACGCGGAGCTGGCCGTGGGGAACCTGACCGCGGCCGGGATCACCATCAACCTGTCGTTCATGGACGGCTTCGCCCATCCGGCCGCCGCCGAGGGGTACCGCGAGACCGTCCGGACCATTCAGCGCCACCCCGAGGACATGGGCCTCGACACCATGCAGCTGCTGGTCGCCGAGCCCGGAAGCCACCTGTGGGAGAGCCGGCGGGCCGGGCCGGACGACGAGTACCTGATCACCAACGAGGGCCTGGCGTTCGCCGCCGGACGCGTCGGCGGCGCCCTGCTCGACGGGACGGCGACCGAGGAGGCCCGGCAGCGGCTGCTGCGGATGGCCGTCGAGGCCGTGCCCGACGCGGAGCGGGCGAGCCGGCCCGACCTCGTACGGCGCCCGGAGGCGGCGGGCGGGAACGGGCCTGCCCCGGTGGCCGCCACGGCGGCGGGGGCCCGCGCGAGACCGCGGTTCGGTGTCGCGCTGGACGCCGTACGGGACCGGTGGTTCCTGGCCGATGTCGCCTGGCCCCGGATGGCGGCCGTGCCGCCGGGGGTGGAGCGCACCGCCGGCGGGCGGCTGACCGCCGAGGGTCCGGAGGGCCGGCTCTGGCTGTCGCACATGGTGGAGAAACGACTGCTCGTTCTGGATCAACCCGAAGCGGAGGGGGTCTCCTGATGGAGAAACTGGGACTCGGCCTGGGCATGGACCTCGTCTGGGGCGAACGGATCGGTTTCGACAAGGCCGGCGAGGGGCGCCCCACGGACCAGGTGACGGCGTTCCTCGGGCGGAGCGCAGGCGAGTACGACTACATGTTCGTCGCCTTCCAGCCCATCGACTACGGGCCGCTGGAGCCGGAGCGCTACTTCCCGGCCTACGACCGGCTCTTCGAGCTCTTCGGCACGGGGCGTCCGCGCGCGTTCCACCACACCATGCTCAACACGGGGAGCCCCGAGGGCTACGACAAGGCCGCCGTCGCGGACTTCACCAATGCCCTCGTCGCGCGCTACGGGTTCCGCTGGGTGATCGAGGACCTCGGCATCTGGTCGCTGGGCGGCCGGAGCCTGCCGTACCCGATGCCGCCGGTCCTGACCGCGGAGGGACTGCGGCGCTGCGTCGGCCACGTCGGCGAATGGGTCGACCGGTTGGACGCACCGCTGTCGGTGGAGTTCCCGGGCTTCACGGAGGGCGGCAGCTTCCTCGTGGGGACCATGGACGCCTTCGAGTTCTTCGACACGGTGATCCGCGAGACGGGCGCGCTCGCCACCATCGACATCGGGCACATCCTGGCCTACCAGTGGCTCATGGGGCGCACCGGGGAGCGGATGCTCGACGGGCTGGAGGCACTCCCGCTGGACCGCTGCCACGAGGTCCACCTGTCGGGCTGCCAGATCGTCGACGGACGCTTCCGGGACCTGCACCACGGGGTGCTGCTCGACGAGCAGTTGACCCTGCTGGAGCACCTCCTGCCGAGGATGCCGCGTCTGGCCGGCGTCACGTACGAGGATCCGAACTTCGACGCCGCCGGGGAGCTCGTGCCGAAGTCCCGGCCCAATGCCGAGCGGCTCTTCTCCATGGTCCGGGCGTGGAAGGAGGAGACCCGTGCCGCGTGATCCCCTGCCCGTGCCGCGTGACCCCCTGCCCGTGTCGACGCCCGACCCGGCGGACGCGGGGCGCCACGAGCGCATCCTGCGCCTGCTGGACCGGCTGCTGCACGACAAGGCGGTGCGCACCGCCTTCATCGAGGGCGGGCCCTCCCATCCGGAGCTGGGGCTCGACGCGGACCTGGTCACCGCCTTCGCGCGGGTGGACGTACGGGAGCTGGCCCTGGTCGGACGGAACATCCGCTCGGAGGTGGTCGGCGGCGGGACCGGGACGGGTCCGGGCCTGGGGCGGATCTTCCCCCGGACGCTGGAGGCCGTCCGCGAGGGCACCGGCCGCACCCCCAACGAGATCGCCGAACTCTTCATCGCCTCCGCGCAGTTCCAGGACTTCAGGGACGTTCCCTTCTCCTGTGCGGGGCGGGGGAGGCTGCTTCCGGAGTGCTTCCACCGCTTCGTGGCGCAGTCCCCGCTGTTCGGGCCTGCCGGTGCGCTGGGCGGTGCGGCCGGGGTGGAGCCGCTCGCCCACCACGAGGCGGCCGTGGCGGTGGCCCAGGCCGTTGCCACCGGGGCCGGTGCGACCTTCGAGGTCGGGCTGGCGGGCTCCGCGGTGCACGGGGGGACGCTGTGCGCGTTCCGCGACTACGCCGGGGCGCCGGCCGCATGGGGCCTGGTCCCCACGATGTATCTCGCCGCTCCGGGCCGCTGTGTCGTGGGCGGCGGCAGCCGGGCGGTCTTCGGTGCGCTCGTCGCGGTCCTCACGGGGCGCGGCGACGAGCTCGCGCCGGCCGTCCGCGAGTCGCTGGAGAAGCGTCTGCGTACCTGGGGGTTGCGATGAGCGGGAGCGTCGGAAGGGGTGGACCGGGCGTGACGGACGGATCGGATGCGAAGACGGGGGCGGGGCTGGTGGAGAGCCGGGAGTTGGACGTCGGCCTCTTCTACCGCGATTTCTGGCGGCGCCGGCCCGTGGTGTGGCGGGGTTGCGGGGACGCCTTCCTCTCCCCCGCCCTGGACTGGTCCGACGTCGACGCACTGGAACGGCGACTGGCGCAGGAGCCGCAGGGACGGGCGGACGTGCACCGGCGCGAGGACGGCCAAGTGCTGTTCGTCAACCAGGCGCAGCACGTCCTGCTGGAACTCGCCGACGCCTGCAAGGCCCTGGCCGGGCTCTTCGGCTGGGAGCAGTGCACCGCCGACCTGTCGGTGACCCGGGGCGGGGGCGCCGGGATCGGCTGCCACTTCGACCACAGCGACAACTTCGTCGTCCAGCAGCGGGGCTCGAAGAACTGGCGGGTGGGCCTTCCGGAGCACACGTCGAAGGAGCGGCAGCGCAAGCGGATGCTGGAGACGAAGGGCTTCGTGCCCGCCGGCCGTCTGCCCGGGGCGCCCTTCGAGGTCGAGCTGATGCCGGGCGACGTGCTGTACCTCCCGGTGTTCGCCCCGCACGAGGGAACGCAGGGGACGGAAGCGGCGTCGCCGCGGGAGGGCGGCTCGGTGAGCGTCTCCTTCTCCTACAACGCGGAGTCCGCCCTGAACCGGTACCTCCGGCCGCTGCTGCGCCGGTTGTCGGAGGAAGAGGCATGGTGGGAGCCGCTGCCGCACGGGGGCCCCGACCCCGACCGGCTGGAGGCGGCGCTGGTGCGGGCGCTGCGGGCCGTGTCCCGGGAGAGCGCGGGGGGACAGCCGTGCGCGTGAGGGATCTGGCGGCGGACAGGTCGGCGGCGGGGCTGCCGGACCTGTCGCTGATCGTGCTCGCCGAGGGGCCGGAGGCCGTCGCGGCCAATGCGCGGCTGAACCGGGTCGTCGCCCGGCAGTACCTGGTCCGGGCGCTGCGCGCGGTCCAGCGCCTGGACGGGGAGCACCGCTCCGACCCGGCGCTGACGGCGGTCCGGGAACTGCTGGACGCGATGGACGTGGACGCCGCTCTGCACTGGGCGCTGCGGCCGGAGGTTACGGGCTGGATCTGGCGCAGTGAGGCCGGGTCCGCGGACCCCGCACGGCTGCTGCGCCTGCTCGCGGACTGCCTGGCGTACGATCCGGGCGCGGCTCACGCCTTCGTACGGCTGGACGGGCCGGGACCGGCCGGCGCCGCGGCGCCGCGTCCGGGTGGCCGCCCGGCGCCACGACCGGCTGGTTCCCCCGCGCCGGGACCGGCCGGTTCCCCGGCGCCGGTGGTCACCGGGGACGGTCCGGCGCACGGCTCGCTCCTGCTCGACTGGGCCTCGGAGGGCGACGAGGCGGCCGTCCGGCTCGATCCGGCACGCGCCCGCGCCTTCGCCGCGCGCCTGCAGTCGGCGGCGGACATCCTGGCGGAGGTGTGGCCGGAGGGGCTGGCCGTGGTCGCCACCGACGTCCGGGCGTTCGCCGCGCTGGGCGGGCACCGCGGGCTCAAGCCCCTGAACTTCAGCGTGCACGGGCTGCGCGGGTTGGTCCTGACCAGCGAGCGTCCCGCGTACATGCTGGCCCAGTCGCTGGTGCACGAGGCCACCCACCAGCGCTTCAGCGGCGTACTGGACTGCGTGTCGCTGACGCGCAATCCCAGGGCGACCCACTACTCGCCGTTCGTCGATGCCGAACGCCCGCTCGGCCACATCCTGCACGGCATCCTGTCCTTCATCAACGACGCGTACGCCGCCGAGCGCTACCGGTCGACGGAGGGCGACCCCGTCGAACGGGACCGTCTGGAGCGCTACCTGCTCCAGAAGGCGGGACAGCTGCGGACCGCCGAGAAGAACCTGTTGGAGGCGGCCGAACTGACGCCGGCCGGCGAGCGGCTCATGGCGGGCTGCCGCGAGGCGATCAGCGGGCTGAGCCGTGGATGACGCCGGTGACGCCCCCGCGGGGCCGATCCGGGAAGCGCTCGCGAAGGCCGCGGAACTGCTCGGCCCGCAGGCGGAGATCTCCCTCTCGGAACGGGACGACGGACTGGTACGCCTCCACATCACGCTCGGCCCCGCACGGCACGGCCGTACGGCCCAGTGGGGGGTCGCGGCCTACGACCGCGCCTTCGTGGCCGCGGAGATCGGGCGGGGGGTGGACCGGTTGCGGGCCGACCAGGCCCTGCTGGCCACCCGTGCGCCGCTCACCGGGCCGCTGTCGGGCGCCGCGCTCCTCTCCCCCGACGCGGCCGGGGTGTTCGTCCACGAGTGCTTCGGCCACACCAGTGAGGCGGACAACTACCTGGCCCGGACGGACCCGGCCGACCGGGCCCTGGGCGACCGATGGTGCCCGGCCCCGGTGACGGTCCGCGACCGGCCCGGGGCCCGTCCGTACGCGGGCAGCTACCGGCGGGACGACGAGGGGACCCCGGCCCGTACGGTCACGCTGCTGACCGAAGGGCGCTGGACGGGCCTGCTGACCCACGGGGCCACCCGATCGCTGAGCGGGGGCCGCAGCACCGGGCACGGCCGGGGCGCGGCGGGGGCGACCGTGCCGCGGTGCAGCGTGCTGGAGGTCGAGCCGGGGCCGTACGCACCGCAGGAGCTGCTGCGGCGGATGGGCGACGGCTGGCTGCTGGGCACGGCCATCGGCGGGTACTCGGTGCGCGGGCTGCTGGTCCTCGAACTGCTGTGGGTGCGCCGCGTGCGGGCGGGCCGGGTCACGGACGAGGTCCTGGGCCCCGCGGTGGTCTGCGCGAGGAAGTCCGCGCTGGCGGCCCAGTTGGCCGCGGTGGGCAGTGACGTGGCGGTGCACAGCTCCCCGTACGCCTGTGTCAAGGAGGGCCGCGAGGTCGGGTCGACCCTGATCAGTCCTTCGCTGCTGCTGAACCGCTGCGTACTGCGCCCGCTGGACCGGTGGGAGCGGGACCGCGTCGGGCGCGGTTGACGGGAGGACGCGGGCGACCGTTCTGGCCGCGGTCTTCGAGGAGTTGTTCACGGCGGAGGGCCATGAGCTCCACCTCAAGCCGGCCGCGGACTACGTCCGGGCCGGCCACGAGGTCTCCTTCGCCACCGCCGTCGAGTCGGCGCGGCGGCGCCGGGGCGGCGCCGCCGTTATGCCGTGTGCACCTCCAGGGCGGTCCGCACCGCGGATTCCAGGGCTCCCTCGATCCACGCGGGCTTGACGGAGGTGTGGCATCCGGCGAAGTGCAGGTTGCCCTCGGCGCTCCGGACGTGGGGGAAGAGCTCGGTGTGCTGTCCGGGCAGCAGCACGGACGCCTCGCCGTAGGCGTACGGGTCGCGCATCCAGGACTGGGTGCGGCCGACACCGGTGTAGAACACCTCGATGCGCTGCCCGAACACCTCCTGGACACCGGCGAGGGCGCGCGGGTAGCGCTCCTCGTCGTCCAGGGAGTCCCACTTCAGGGCGTCGTCCGACCAGCTGTAGGAGGCGAGGATGACACCTCCGGCGCTGCCTTCGACGGGGTGGGAGGGCTGGAACATGAAGCGGTTGGGGTTGTCGGTGGCCGAGCCTCCGCCGATGACGCCGGCCGCCTCGGGCTGGTCGCGGGTGACCAGGCGGCTGGCGGCGTAGTGGGAGCGCTGGCCCGCGGAGATGTGGCCCTCGGGTACGGAGGGGTGGGCGCCCAGCAGGCTTCCGTCCGCCGGGGTCCGCCCGGTCTGGTACTTCCGGTACAGGCCGGGCCGCACGGCCTCCAGCTCGCGCTTCCAGTCGGCTTCGTCGAACTCCCACCAGCGGCGGCTGAATTCGAGCAGCACCTTGGTGGCGGCGTCGTAGTGCAGCTCGGTGACCGCGCGCCGCTTGCCGTAGGAGAGCGCGGGGGTGATCGGGATGTGGCGCAGTCCGGAGAAGGGGACGGTGATGACGGCGGTGTCGGCGGTGAAGGTCTCGCGCCGCACGGGGCTGCCGCCCCGGCCCTCGGAGACGGTCTCCACGGTGACCCTGCCCTCGCCGTGGGTGATGCGGGTGGCGCGGCGGTCGAGCCGTACGAGGTCCTTGACGCGGGCGTACAGCGCGTCGGCCAGGGTGGCGGTGCCGTCGGGCAGTTCGTAGAAAGCGGTGTCGGGGCTGATCAGGGAGGCGCCGATGAAGCTGTGCACGAAGGCGAGGTGCAGGCGGGAGGTGAGGTTCTCGACGGTTCCGATCAGGTCGATGGTCCGCTCGTCGAGCTTGGCCTCCTCCGTCAGGAAGCGGTACATCGACATGTGGCCGTAGCGCTGGATGACACGTGCCCAGCCCTCGACGAGCTCCTTGTCCTTCTTGCCCTCGATCTCCTTGCGCACGGGGGCGAAGACGGCGCGGACGATCTGCGAGGCGGGGACGGACTCGTACGCCCGCGGCACCCCGAAGGAGCGGTTGACCGCCTGCGGGGCGCGTGCGTAGTCGGCGCGCCGGACGCGGATGCCGTTGACGTGGATCCACGTCCGGAGGGCGGGGCGGCCGCCTCCGTCCACGTCGACCAGGTGGAAGCGGCGGCGCTTGAGGCCGAGGCTGTCCATCAGTCCCGTGACCAGCGGGTGGCTGTCCGGGATGCGCATCGCGCCGGCCTCGGCGTACTGCTTGGGGTCGGCGAAGGGCGGGGCGGCGTTCTCGTGGCCGCCGGTGCGGAAGGTCTTGATCCGGCCGCCCACCCGGTTGGCGTTGGCCTCGATGACGGTGACCCGGTGGCCGGCCTCCCGCAGGAGGTGCGCGGCGGTGAGGCCGGCCGGCCCGGCGCCGACGATCAGCACCTTCCGGCCGGGGCGGCGCGAGCGGGGCAGGCCGTTCCGCAGGAGGATGTCGGCGTAGCGCGGTACGAGCGGCTGGTCCTCGTCGTCCCGTACGAGGATGGCCCGGGCGATCGTCAGGCAGGCACCCCAGTCGGCGACCGCGGTGGCGGGGACGGCCTGCGAGGTCTGGGCGGAGGTGGCGGCGACCGTCAGCCCGCCGGCTCCGGCGATGGCGGCCGCACCGGCGATGACGGTACGGCGGGAGGGCTGGCGGGAGGGTGCTGGTGCGGGCCCTGCGGGAGCTTCGGGGCTGTCGGAGGTGGCACCGGAATCCATGATCATGCAGCAACTCTGGCCGCCCGCCCGGACCCGAACGGCCAGAACGCACCCGCACGGGAAAGGACCACCCGGACGTGGGGCGCGCGCCGTCCCGCGCTGACGAACTGGCTTTCGTACGGGCGGCCCCGGGTCCGGCGGGCCGGCCGGGCGACCCGCGCGCGCACGTACCGCGGAAGGCCCCCCGCGGCCTCGCGGCGGGGGCCCTGAGGGTGTCAGGCGCGGTTGACCCGAGTCGGCTGAAACTCGCCCAATGATGATCAGACCGGTCGTACGGTCATGCCATGACGACAGCTGATGCCCGGGCCCTGGTGTACCGCGTGGGCCGCCCGGAGGACACCAAGGCCATCGAGGCCCTCGACGGCTCCTTCACCACCGGGACCGTCTTCCGGGTGACCGCGACCGAGGAGGGGTTCACCCTCCGCGAGGTCCCCGTGGACCCGCCCCTGCACAAGGTGTTCCCGGACGACGGAGGCGACGGGGAGGACGACGGCGACGACGAAAACTCCCGCACCTACGTCGCGGTCGACGGCGACGGGCTGGCCGGGTTCGTGTCACTCTCCTACGCCCCGTGGAACCGGCGGCTCACCGTCGAGGACATCGAGGTCGCCCCGGCCCACCGGGGCCGGGGCGTCGGCCGCACCCTGATGGGCCGTGCCGTCGACTTCGCGCGCGAGCGCGGCGCCGGCCACATCTGGCTGGAGGTCACCAACATCAACGCCCCGGCCATCCACGCGTACCGGCGCATGGGCTTCGCCTTCTGCGGGCTCGACGCCTCGCTGTACGAGGGCACCTCCTCCGCCGGCGAGCAGGCCCTCTACATGAGCATGCCCTGCCCCTGAGCCGCCAGCAGCCGGGCCCGGACCGGCTCGGCCCCGGCGCTCCCGCCCGCCTGCGCGACCGTGACGGTCAGCAGCCAGTCCGCCGGGTGCGCCGGATCCGCCGGGGCCCCTGCCGTCCCGGACCCGGCCGCCCGGGGGCCGTACCACTCGACGCGCGCGTCGAGCAGCCGGTCCCCCGCGGCCCGCCGCTGCGCGTACCACCGCTGGAAGGGGCCCGTACGCCACACGTGCAGCGGTACGGCCCGCTCCCCGGCGGTGCGGTGCACGCCGGGCCCGATCAGGTCGAGGGCCGCCCGCACGGTCTCCTCCACGCTCCGCACCACCGGCACCCCCAGCGCCTCCGCGAAGTGCAGCAGGTACTCCATGCGGACGGCCTCCGGCGGCGCGCCGAGCACCGCCCGGCCCGAATCGCACCAGGCACCCCACTTGATGTTGGAGACCAGTCCCGGCAGCCGGGCCATGTCCCGGGGGATGTAGAAGGCGACCACGTCCGAGAGCCGCATCGCCTCCTCCTCCCAGGCGATCTGGTCCGCGTACCCGGGATAGCCGCAGCCCGCCGACGGTTCGGGGACGAACACCGCGAGGGTGCCCGGGCCCGCCCAGCCGGCCCGGAGCGCGGCGACGGCGGCCGTGCGCCAGGACGGCTCCCCCGGGTCGGTGGGGGTGGGGCCGCACAGGTAGACGGCGGCGGACCAGGCGGCGGGCGGTCGCTCGTCGACGTGGACGATCGCGACATCACAGGGCACGGGGACCTCCGGGCAGCGGGGGACGGGTGGCGAAGAAGCCGAGGACGGCCTCGTTGAAGGCGGCGGGCCGCTCCAGGAAGCCGAGGTGGCCGCAGTCGGGCAGCTCCAGGTAGCGGGCGCCGGGGACCGCGTCGGCGACCTCCCGGCCGAGCCGCGCGGGGGCGAGCAGGTCGTCGGCGAAACCCACCACGAGCACCGGGGTGCCGATCGCCGGGTAGGCCGGCAGCCGGTCGTGGGTGAGCGGGCGGGTCCGGTGCCGGGGATGCCGGCCCGAGCCCGCAGACCGTCCTGACGGTGCGGCGAGCGCGGACAGTTCGAACAGGTCCAGCCATTCCTCGGTGGCCGCCTCGTCCGCGAGGGTCCGGGGGGAGAGGTTCTGGGTGAGGCGCACGAACGCCTCGTAGGCGGGCGGCAGCAGCACCTCCCGCCCGGCGGCCGCTTCTTCCGCGCGCGCCATCGCCGCACCCACCGGGTCGGGACGCCCCCGCGTCGCCACCAGGACCGCCTGGACGGCCAGTTCCGGGGCCGCCAGCAGCAGCTCCTGCACGGCCAGCGCGCCGAACGAGTGGCCCACCAGCCGGCACGGCGGCAGGCCGAGCGCCTCCACCGACTCCCGGACGGACGCGGCGAGGTCTGCGGCCGACAGCGGGGCCGGGCCCGGCCCGTCCGGGTGGTCGAGGGTGACGACCCGGTACCCGGCGGCCGTCAGCGCCGGCACCTGGTGGTGCTCCCAGATGGCGCCGGAGCCGCCGCCGCCGGGGACCAGGACCACCGGCTCGCCCGTACCGTGCACGGTGTGGCGCGCACGGGCACGCGTACGGCCGCTCATGCCGCGATCCGGGACAGCGCGGTCTCCACCCACGCGGGCCGGCCGGTGTCCAGCCCGCGCAGCGCGACATGGACCCACAGGAAGGACAGGCGCGCGAGGATGTGCGTGCGCATCCCGGGCCGGACCTCGCCGCCCGCCCGCCGGTAGGCGTCGAGCAGCAGGTCCAGGACCGGCGGACCGCCCGCGTAGAGCATGTCGACGAAGTCGGCGGCCGGATCGCCGATCCCCGCGTTCGCCCAGTCCAGCAGCCCGGACAGGCGCGGCGGCCCCGCCGGGGCGTGCTCCACCAGCGTGTGTCCGGGATGCACGTCGCCGTGGACCGGGACCAGCCGGTCCGGCCACAGCGTGTCGTCGTCCAGCCAGGCGTGCCAGCGCCGGGTCCGCGCCGCCGGGAGCCGCAGCTCGGTCCGTGCCCGGGCCAGCCGGTCCGCCACCCCGGCGCGGAGCGCGTCGGGCGTGGGGGCCTCCAGTGCGGGCAGGGCGCCGGGCGGGGTCCGGTGGACCACGGCCAGCGCCCGCGCCAGCGGCTCCAGATAGGCGTCGGGTGCGGCGAGCGGGTCGATGCCCCACGCGTACACCAGCGTGCGCTGGTCCTCGGCGCCGGCGGGCACCCCCGGCAGCCGCGGGTACGCGACCAGCCGCGGCGTGCGCAGCCGCCAGTTCGGTACCGCCACCGGCAGGCGGTCCCGTACCGCCGTCAGGACCTCGCCCTCCACGGCCAGTTGCCGCGCGGCCTCCGGACGCCGTGGCCGGCGCAGGATCCAGGGGGTGCCGCCCGCGTCCAGGATGTGCGTGACGTGGAAGTCCCAGCCGGACTCGTCCGGGCGGGCTGTCTCCGGGTCCAGCTCGACGCCGAGCAGCCCGGAGGCGTACGCCGCCAACTCTGCGCTGTTCACCGGGAGATCACCCCCGGCCGGCCGGAACGCAGATGGCGGTCCCGGGTCGCGTTCCGGTCGACCTTGCCGGTGTGCGTCAGCTCCAGGGCGGTGACCGCGACGATCCGGCCGGGCACCAGGTGGGGCGGTGCGGTCAGGGTCAGCCGGCCCCTGATCCTGGCCGCCACCTCCTGCGGAAGGTGGTGCGGCACGGGTACGAAGAAAGCCGCGAGCGAGGTGTGCGTGGGCCCCTCGATCAGGGCGGCGGCCACGGCCGACACCCCCTCGCACCGGCCGATCAGCGCCTCCACGTCCAGCAGGTCCACCCGGTGGCCGCGGATCTTGACCTGGTGGTCGGTGCGGCCGCGGAAGACCAGCGCCCCGCCGGGAGCGGTGGAGACCAGGTCCCCGGTGCGGTACCAGCGCGTGCCGCCGGACTCCGCGAAACGGGCCGCGGTCGCCTCGGGGCCGTGGTGGTAGCCCAGCGCCAGGCTCTCACCGCTGACGTACAGCTCGCCGTCCTCGTCGACGCGCTGGCCGACGTGCGGCAGCGGGAACCCGATCGGCAGGTCCTCCCCGGTGTCCGGCAGCGGCGCGGCGCCCGGTCCCGCGAGCGCGAAGGCGTGCGTGACCAGTGCCGTCTCCGTGGAGCCGTACGTGTTCAACAGGCGGATGCCGGCCACGTGGCCGAGGCGGCTCCACCGCTCCAGCATGTCCGCGCGGACCGCCTCGCCGCCGATCACCAGCGTCCGCAGGCAGGACGGCAGCGTGCCGCCCTGGTGCAGCAGGTCGCCGGTCAGGCTGTTCCAGAAGCCCGTCGGCAGCACCGCGACCGTGACCTCCTGGTCCGCCGCCACCTGCACGAACCGTTCCCGCGCCGTGTCGTCGATCACCAGGGTGGCCCCTGCCGTCAGCGTCGGCAGGATCTCCTCCAGGCTGGTGTCACCGCCCGCCCCGTGGAAGTGGAGCACGACCGAGTCCGCGTCGATGCCGTACAGGCCGCGCAGCTCCGGGACGACCGCCGCGAGGGCGCGGTGCGGTACCACGACCCCCTTGGGCTCACCGGTGGAACCCGAGGTGAACAACATGTACGCGGGGTCCTCGCCGCGCGCGGCCGGCAGGGCTGCGGGCTCCCGGCCCGGAACCGGCGGGGGCGCGGGCGCCCAGCGCGGCCGGATGACCGTCTCCACCGCCGGCGCGTACCCGGAGTCGGCGGTGGCCACCGCCTCCCGGCAGCCGGCCCGCTCCAGGACGGCGGTCAGCCGCGCCACCGGGTGGTCCGCTTCGAGCGGCACGTACGACCGCCCGGCGGCCAGCACCCCCAGCACGGCCGCGACATCGCGGGCCGAGTGGTGCACGACCACCCCGACCGGCGGCTGCGGGCCGTCCGTGCGCGGCTCGACGGCCTCGGCCACCGCACGCGCCCAGTGGGCCAGTGTGCCGTACCCGACCACCAGGCCGTTGTCGACGACGGCCGGCCGGTCCGGATCGTCACGGGCGACCGCGAAAAACGGATCGAGTAAGGAATGCATTGCCAATTCCCTTGTTCTGTCGGACGATTGGAGCGTGCGTATCACCATCGAACACGACCTGAAAATAACCATGCGCGACGGCGTCTTATTGAATGCCGATCTCTATCTTCCGGAGGAGTCAGCCGGACCCGTTCCGGTGCTCATCCGGAGAACTCCCTACGGTAAATCCGGAAATCCCGGCGGCGCTTCCGTGGACGGCCTGCGCATGGTGCGCGCCGGATACGCGCTGCTGGTCCAGGACGTCCGCGGCCGATTCGGCTCCGGCGGCACGTTCGAGCCGTACTGGAACGAGGCCGCGGACGGCGCCGACACCGTGGCCTGGGCAGCCGCGCAGCACTGGTGCGACGGCTCGGCAGGCCTGTTCGGGCGCTCGTACGAGGGCATGTCCGCGCTGCTCGCGGCCACGACGGGGGCGCCCGCCCTGGGCGCGGTGGCCCCGCAGGTGGCGGGCTCCGGATTCGACGAGGGCTGGACGTACCAGGGCGGCGCGTTCCAGCTCGGATTCGTCCTCCACTGGGTCCTCTACGATCTCCTGCTCACCGGCGCCGGCCTCGATTCCGCGGCCGTACGAGAAGTCGGGGATGCCGTGGACCGCATGGACGCGCTCTACCGTGATCCCGCACAGGCGGCGGAACTCCTCGACCGGCTCGCCCCCTATTACAGGGAGTGGCTCGCCCACCCATCCGGCCACGCGTACTGGCGCCGGTCCGCACCGCGCGAATCGTATGCCTCGATAAAGGTGCCGGTACTGAACATCACCGGCTGGTACGACATCTTCCTGGCGGGCGCCCTGGAGAATTCCACCGCGCTCCCCGGCACCGACCTGGTCGTCGGCCCCTGGTCCCACTGCGTCACCGGCGGCATCTTCCCGCAGCGGCGCTACGGGCTCGCCGCCGACGAACAGCACCTGGACGTCACCGGCCTCCACCTCGCCCACTTCGACCGCCACCTCCGACGGCGGCCCCCCGCCCGCGAGAGCTCCCCGGTACGGCTCTTCCTCACCGGCGCCGACCAGTGGCGCGACTTCCCCGCCTGGCCGGTCCCCGGCACCCGCCCGTACGCCCTGCACCTCGCGGGCCGCACCCTCGCCGAGGCCCCGGGCCGCCCCGGCAGCGACGTCCTGCGCCACGACCCGGCCGACCCGGTCCCCACGACCGGCGGGGCCACCGCGCTCCCCGGCCAGTTCACCGGGGGCGACTGCGGCCCGCTCGACCAGCGGGAGGTGGAGCGGCGGCCCGACGTGCTGTGCTGGACGACACCGCCGTTCGACGCCCCGCTCACCGCGGTCGGCGACGTCGAACTCACCGTGTACGTCACCCCGGACGCCGCCGGCGCCGACGTGGCCGGCAAGCTCGTCGACGTCCACCCGGACGGCCGGGCGGAGATCCTCACCGACGGCATCCGCCGCCTCGCCCCGGCAAGCCGGAGCGGAAGCGGGGACGGGAGCGGCGCAGTGGCCGAGGTCCGGGTGCGCCTGGGCGCGATCGGCCACGTCTTCGGAGCGGGGCACCGCATCCGGCTGGAGATCGCCGGCAGCAACGCGCCCCGCTTCGACGTACACCCGAAGGCGGTCGCCCACCACACCGTGCACCATGGCGGCGACCACCCCTCACGCCTGCTGCTGCCGCGGCTCACCGACGCCTGAGCCGGCGTCCGGGCCGGCCGCCGACCGGACCGCGTCCGGGTGGAAGACCGACAGGTCCGCGACCGGCTCGATCCGCCGCCCGGCCTCCCAGTGCGCGCGCCGCAGCCGGCGCAGCTGGGACTTGGTCAGGCGGGTGCTGTGCTGCGGAATCGACCGCACCATGCGCGCCCGCTTGGCCGAGACCGGGTAGCGGTCGCGCACCTGGTAGGGGTCGTTCAGCAGATGGTGCGCGGTGCCCGTGTGGAAGGCGGCCTTCAGCAGCGCGTAGTACGCCGCCGCGCCCACCCCCTTGGCCTGCGCGCAGTGCACCAGCGTCCTGGACGCCTCGAACAGCCGCCACGCCACGGGAACGGCGGGCGTGGTGAACACCCCGGTCTCCTGCGCGATGCCCTCCCCCACCCCGTACCGGAAGTAGCTGCGCATGTTCGCGAAGCCGTGCTGCGCATCGTGGAAGATCCGCGCCTGCGGCAGGTAGACCACCGGAATGCCGGCCAGCTGGAGCCGGAAGTCGAACTCCCGGTCCTCGCACCAGTGGATCAGCTCGTCGAAGTGGTAGCCGCCGATGTGGTCGACGATCGCCCGGTTGTAGACGAGCGGCGGCGACAGCGCACTGACGTAGTCACCCTCGTCGAACTCCCGTACGCGGGCGGTGAGCTTGCTCAGCAGGCCGTCCGACTCCCCGTACACCACCTGGCCCTTGACCACCGGCTCGGTGAGCACGGCGCGCACCATCATGCGCACCACACCGGGGGCGAAGGTGCAGTCGGAGTCCATCAGCAGCAGGTACTGGTTGTCGGTGGCGGCGGCCCCGGCGTTGTAGGCCGCGCCCAGATTGCCGACGTCCTCGATCTCGGTGACCGTCAGCGGCCTCGGGTGCTCCGCGATCAGTTTCCTGACCGCGTCACTGGGCCCGTTGAGCGCCAGCACGATCTCGACGTCCTCGTCGATCGACTCGATGCAGTCCGCGATCCGCAGATCATCCCGCAGGGCGATGATCACACTGGTCCGCGCGATGCCCTTGTCGACCGCTTCCTCGTCCACCGGCACGGTGGCCATCGAACTCTCCTCGCTGTGCGTAGAGCTGGGGGTAAAGATGTGGGTAGAGGTGTGGGTAGAGGTGTGGGTAGAGGTGTGGGTAGAGGTGTCCTGGTTCACCGCGCGCTCACCCGGTCTGGTCCTTGAACCGGATCGGCAGTGCGGCCAGCGTGCGCTGCGCGATCGACTCCGCCTGAGCCCGGCCGGGGGCGTACGCGATCACCCCGGCCAGCACGTCGGCCCCGCCGCTGTACGGGGGAAGCACGGTCCCGGGGCGCAGTTCCGTACCCCAGAACGCGTCGTGCACCCCGGCCCGGCGCACCACGTCCTGGGGATTGCCGACCCACTCCACGACCCCGCCGTCCACCGGCAGGAAGCGCTGGACGGCGGCTCCCTGACGGGTCGGCACCAGTTCGGCGGGCTCCAGCGGCCGGCCCAGCGCCAGCCGGACCACGTTCGGCAGCGGATCGACCCCGGTGGCCAGCCGCATCACCTCGGTGGCGATCCGGGCCCCGGTCAGCCGGCAGGTGATCTCCAGCAGCACCACCCGGCCGTCCCGGGTCCGCAGGATGTCGGTGTTGATCACCGCCGGGTCCAGGCGCAGCGCCTCGGCGCCGCGCCGCACGGTCTCGGCGACCTCCGCGATCTGCTCCGGGGTGAGCCGGCTGGGGAGGGTGTCGCCGCCCTCGAAGAAGTACGGGGCGAACTCCTCCTTCCGCCCGTACTCGCGGTCCGCGAAGCCGATCGTGTGGAAGGCCCCGTCCACCATGAACCCGGCGAGCGTGTGCTCGGTGCCCTCCAGGAACTCCTCGACGACGATCCGGCCGCCGGGGCTCAGCCGCAGTGCCTCCGCGGCCAGCTCCCGTACCGCGTCGGCCGACTCCACCTTCACCACGCCCAGCGAGCCGGTCTGGTCGCTGGGTTTGATCACGGCCGGCAGGCCCACGTCGGCGACCGCCCGTACGGCCTCGCCCACGCTCTCCGCCACCGCGTGCCGGGGCATCGGCAGCCCGGCCCGGCGCAGGATCGCCAGCCGGCGGTCCTTGAGCGTGCAGTCCAGGGCCGTCTCCAGCGGCAGCCCGGGGCAGCCGAAGCGCCGGGCCAGCGCGCTGACCACCGGCGGGTTGTCGGCGCCGAGCGAGAACACCCCGTCCAGCCGGTCGATGCCGGCCGCCGCGAGCTCGGCCAGCACCGCCACCGTGTCGTGGGGGTCGCACACCAGCACGGTGTCCGCGTTCGCCCGGACCCGGGGGGTGGGGCGGTCGGTGGCCACCACCACGTCCAGCCGCATGGCGCGCAGTTCGGCGAGCGAGTGGTCCATGCCGGAGCCGAGGCCGCAGACCAGGACCCGGTCAATCACGGCCGCCCCCCGATCCCGGCGCCGCCCCCGGACCCGACCCCGAGCCCGGCGCCGACCCCGGACCCGTCAGGCCGATGACCTGGAACACCTCCGCGTACCCGGACCCGGAGGTGACCGCGCCCCGGTACCGGGCCAGGCCTCGGATGCCCTCGTCCCAGGCGGCGTGCCGCAGCTGCGAGCGGTAGCAGCGCATCGCCTCGACCTTCGCGTCGATCTGCCCGCCGATCTCCTCGGCGTACTGGAACCGGGCCATCGGCGCCCACACCTCGTACCCGAGCACCAGGTGCGGCGCCGGCATCGGCCGCGCACCGGCCTCCTGGAAGAAGGACGACTGCGCCATCCACAGCGCCTCGGTGGCCAGCTGGTGCACCATCCGGTGCTCCACGTCGTCGTCGTTGTCGTGCGGCAGGTACACGACCTGCGGCCGGACCTCCCGCAGGACCCGTACGAGATCCAGGTGGACCGCGCGCGTCAGCCGGAAGTCCCGCGAGGGCTCCTCGAAGCGGACCACGCGGTGCACCCCGAGCGCCTTGGCGGAGGCGTCGGTCTCGGCCGCGAACTCGGCGTCGCTCACCTCGTCGTCGAGCGCGCTGCGCTCCCGGCCGATGACGATGACCACGGTCACCCGGGCCCCGTCCCGCACGTGTTTGGCGATGGACCCGCCGCATCCGATGACATCGTCGTCGGGGTGCGGCGCGACCACGAGCACATCGGTCACCTCGGTCACCGGCGTCATCCCCGCGCCTGGGGGAGGAGCCCGGCCCAGTCCGCCCAGCGGGTGGTCAGCTCGATGCCCTCGGCGAAGCCCACCGATGCCTCGAACCCGAGCCCCTCGCGGGCCGCACCGAAGCGGGCCCGGGCCTCGGAGCGGTACAGCTCCAGCTCCCAGTCGGGGACCGCGCCCGCGTGTGCGTCCGGCCGGGCGCCGCCGAGCCCCCGCATGGCCCGTACGGCGTCGAAGAAGGCGCCCCAGCTCACCGGTTCGCCGTGGCCGACGAGGAAGCGCCTGCCCGCCACGCCTTCCGCCGCGACCGCGCGCAGCGCCGCCTCCGCCACGTCGTCGACGTACACGGCGTTGCACGCGCCGCCGTCCCCCGCCGGGAGCTCCGCGAAGTCGCCGGGCTCCCGCAGCAGCTGGGCGGTGGTCCACTGGCCGGCCCACGGTCCGTAGACCACGCCCGGCTGCAGCACCACCGTCTCCAGACCGTCGCCGTCGGCGGCCAGCACGGCCTGTTCGGCGGCCAGCTTCTGCTGCTCGTACTCCCGGTCCGCCGGGTCGGCCGGGCGTGCCGGGGAGTCCTCGGTCAGCTCGCCGGCGCCGGTGGCGTCGTACACGTCGATCGTGCTCAGGTGCACCACCCGCCGTACGCCGGCCTGCCGGGCGGCCTCCAGGACGTTCGCGGTGCCCTCGACGGTGGCGGCCCAGCGGGTGGCCTCGTCGCCGTCGCTGCCGAAGGCGCAGTGCACCACCGTGTCGCAGCCGGCGAACGCCTCGCGCAGGCTCTCCACGCTCAACAGGTCGCCGCGCCGGAACTCGATCCGGTCCTGCGGCAGGACGGACAGCCGGGCCGCCCGACCGAAGCCGCGGACCACCGGCCGGATGTCGGCCCCCGTGGTGAGGGCGAGCCGCTCGACGAGCCGGCCGCCGATGAACCCGCTCGCGCCGGTGACGGCGACCGTACGGCCGTCCAGCGCGGTGGTGGAGTCCGTGTGCTCCCCGGTGGTCCAGGGCTGCGGCATGGGCCGGCGCACGGCCTCCCCGTAGCACTCCTGGATCAGCTCCACCACGCGCACGCCGTCGGCGGCGCCCGAGTGCGGGGCGGCGGCGCCGCGGCAGGCGGCGGCGAAGTTGCCGAGCTGCTCGGTGAAGAGCAGCTCCCACTCGTCCTGGGCCGGGGCCACTGCCTCGACGTCGCCGCGGTGCAGCTCCTTGCCGTCGGAGGTGATCAGGGTGCACTCCCCGGCGGGGAAGTCGGTGCCGATGGTGACGGTCGCCTCGGTGCCGACGACCTTGCAGGCGATGCCGAGGTCGCGCAGCCTGCTGAACTCGGTGAACACCTCGACTCCGGCGAACCGCAGGTGCGCCGAGGCGTCGGTCTCCACGCCGCCCAGCGAGTTGTCCTCGTACGAGACGACCTCGACGTCCGGGCCGAGCCACCACAGCAGGGTGTCGAAGACGTGCGAGGCGGTGTCGGTGAGTACGCCGCCGCCGGCGAGCCGGCGGTCGAACATCGACCAGGAGACGGGCTCCCAGGCGTACGGGTGCCCCTCGGTCCACTCGACCCGGCGCACCTCGCCGAGCCCGCCCTCGCGGATCAGCCGGTGCACCCACGCGTACGCGGGGAAGAGCCGGCGGGGGTGCGCCATGGCCAGCACGGTTCCGGAGTCCCGGGCGGCCGCCTCGGCGGCCGCTGCCAGTCGGCGGGCGTCGGCGGCCGAAGTGGTCATGGGCTTTTCCAGCAGGACGTGCTTGCCCGCGGCGAGCAGGGGTTCCACCGTCTCGGCGTGCTTGGTGTGCGGCACGACGACCACGGCGGCGTCGAAGAGGTGCGCGACCTGGTCCGGATCGGTGGCCAGGACGACCTGGTCGGCGTCGGCGCCGCCCAGCTCACGGTAGAGGGCGAGGGCGGCCTCGGCCTGGCGCGGGTCGCGGTCGACGAGGGCGGTCAGCCGCACGTCGCCCTTCAGCGGGGGCAGCGCGGGTATGTGGCAGCCGCGGGCGGCCGCGCCGCAGCCGACGATCGCGAGGCGCACGGGGGTCACGGGAGTCATGGAGTCTCCAGGGGTCGTTGCGGGGGAAGGGAGGGGAGAAGGGAGGGGAGAAGAGAGCAGATGCGAGAGGGGTGGGGCAGGGCTCACGGGGCGTGGTGGACCCAGACGTTCGGCTCGGCGTACGTGCCGTGACCGTCGTCCGCCACGCGCAGCGGCACCAGCCCGCCCGGGAGCGGGTAGTCGCCGGGCCCGGGCAGCGGATGCCCCAGGGCCTCCTCCCAGCGGGCCACCGGCTGCCGGATGACCAGCGAGCGTTCGGCGATCCCGAGCCGGCGGGCGCCGAGCTCCAGGTGGGTGCGCAGCCACGGGTCGAAGCAGCTGCCGTCGGGGCGGCGCCAGGCCGCGTACTGCTCGATCGGGATCAGCGGGTAGCGGGGCTTTCGGGTCGGCCGTACCGGGACGATCACCCCGCGCATGCCGCCGCGGGCGGCGGTCTGCCGGACGGCGGTGAGCAGCCGTTCGGCGTGGCCCGCGGCGCGGTGGTCGGGCGCGATGGAGACGGACAGCATGCACAGGGCGTCCGGCCGGTCCGGCGGTCCGTGGTCGACGGCCTCGACGAGCACGTCGTCGGTCCCCGCCGGCAGGCCTTCGGCGGTGCCGTCCCAGCGGACCGGTACCGCGTTGGCCGCCGCGGCCAGCCGGCCCTCCCCGTCCACCAGGCAGAGCTGGAGGGCGGGGTAATGGTCGTACATGCCGTGCCAGCGCCAGTTGCCGGGGGACTCCCAGCTCATGAATTCGGGCATGTTCGCGCCGGTCAGCCGGTCCGTCTCCGGCCGCAGCCAGGAGTCCCGGGACAGGTCGGTGAGGGTGAGGGACACCGGCGGGTCAGCCCAGCAGGCGGGTGTCGGCGGTGGCCCGCATCTCGCGGGAGCGGCGCAGGTCGGTGGTGACGCAGACCCGCTTGAGCCAGCGGTCGGTGCCGTCGTAGCGGGCGGTGAACGGCGGCCTGCCGTGCACGGCGCGGTGGTTGTCTATGAACAGCACGTCGCCCTCGTCGGCGACGACCTCGCGCATGCCGGAGTCGATCACCTTGCAGAGGGCGTCGTAGGCGCGCCGCGCGTCCAGGTCGTCCTCGGGGACGGAGGTGAAGTACGGGTCGAGGCGCATGTACGGGTCCACGCGCGAGCCGTACAGCAGCGGGCCGAGCGGGCGTTCGTCGATCATCTTCTGGATGGTCGCGAAGCGCGCCGCCTCCTCGGCGGAGCCGATGGTGTTGTTCTTGGGCAGGTGCGACTCGTCGGGAGCGATGTGGTAGCGCGGTTCGAAGAGGAGGTCGATGTCCTCGGAGGAGAGGGAGGACAGGTCCAGCTCGCCGACGGTGGTGGGCACGTGGTCGGGGTTGCGCAGCGCGCCGAGGATCAGGTAGTCGCTGCGGTACGGGTGGAACGCGTCCTCCGTGTGCCAGGTCAGCAGTTCCCTGCTTCCCATGCCGAGCTGGTCGTTCTCGTGCTCGCGGATCGGGAAGATGTCGTGCACGAGGTGGCCGTCCTGCTGGGTTGCCCAGCCGAACGGCTCGCCGAGTAGCGCCCCGTAGAGCATCAGCAGCAGCTCCTCGGCGAACTCCGGCCCCGGGCGGCTGCGGCCGCGCCAGTGGGCGGGGGTGGGGCCGATCCGCTCCGGGTCGAAGCGGTGCCCGCGGACGACGGCGTGGCCGCGCCGGTCGGCGAGCTTGAACTCGCGCAGGAAGCGCTGGGTGCCGAGCGGCAGCCGGGCCGCGAGCTGCGGCAGGTCGCGCAGCAGGGCGGGGTCGCCGAAGGAGGGGTGGGCGCGGGTGAGTTCCTGCGTGAGGGCGGCGGTGGCGGCCGCCTCGTCGGGGGTGAGGGTGTAGGCGAGGGTGCCGCCGGTGGTAGCGGTCTGGTCGGTGAGGTTCGACATGCCAACTCTCGATCTGGGTCTGGGTGTGCTGCTCGCGGTGATCACCGCGGGCCCTCGGTGTACTGCCTCGGCCACGGGTGTCCGGCGGATCACGGCCGGGATAGGACCGCCCGGCCTGCCCGGCCCGCCTGGACCGATCCGGCCCTGGTCCGGTCCTGGTCCGGTCGTGCTCCGCCGGACAGCCGTCATGGCCGTGGCCTGCCACGGCACTAGGGCTCGGTGGCGGGGCGGCTGCTGAGCGCCTCGCTCAGCAGCCGGGGGGTCGGGAGCGAGAAGAGCGCGCTCGCCCGCAGGCCGGCGGCGGCGGGGAAGCGCTCGCGCAGGCGCGTGAGCAGCCGCATGGCGAGCAGGGACTGTCCGCCGTGGTCGAAGAAGTTGTCGTCGGGCCCGAGCCGCGGCTGCCCGAGCACGTCCCGGAACATCCCGAGCACCCCGTCCAGCGCCTCGTCCCGCCGGCCGTCCGCCCGGACCGCGTGACCGTCCGTTCGGCCGCCCGGTTGACCGTCCGTTCGGCCGTCCGTTCGGCCGTCCGCCCCGGCCGGGGCGCCGCCCGCTTCGCCGGCCCACGTGGCCAAGGTGCGTTTGTCCACCTTGCCGTGGGGGGTCTTCGGGAGCGCCGCGACCCGGTGCAGGATGCGGGGGACCGCCCAGTCGGGGAGGTGCGCCGCGAGGCGGGCGACCAGGGCGTCGCGGTCGGCGGCGGGGAGCCGGGGGGCCGTGCCGGGCGGCGGGGAGAGCTCCGGATCGGCCGGGACCGTGAAGGCCCACAGCGCCGTGCCCGTGGCCGGGTCGGGGATGACCACGGCCTGGTCCACGTCCGGGCTCGCGCACAGCGCGCGCTCCACCAGCGCCGGCTCCAGCCGGTGGCCGCGGATCTTGAGCTGGTCGTCCACCCGGCCGAGGAAGACCAGGTTGCCCGTCTCGTCGAACCGCCCCAGGTCGCCGGTCACATACGTCCGGGCGCCGGGTCCGGCTCCGTACGGGTCGGGTGTGAACCGCCGCCGCGTGGCCGCCTCGTCGTCCAGGAAGCCCCGCGCCACCAGCGGACCGCCGATGTGGATCTCGCCGCTCTCGCCGGCCGGCACGGGGCACCCGTCCCGGCGTACGGTCACCAGCACGTCCCGCAGCGGCGTACCCAGCGGCACCTCCTGCGCGTCCGCGGGCAACAGCCCGGTGTACAGCGTGGAGCTGACGGTGCATTCGGTCAGTCCGTAGACGTGGGCGAGCGCGGCCGGCTGCCGGCGCTGCCACGCCCGGTACGGTTCCGGGTCCATCCGCTCGCCGCCGACCACCACCGTCCGCAGCCGCGGCGGTGTGGTCAGCCCCCGCTCGTCCAGCCAGCGGGCGTACTCCAGCCAGTACTGCGTGGACAGCTCCACCAGCGTCGCCCCCGTCGCGCCCGTCAGCTCGTGCAGCTCCGCGGGCTCCAGCGGCTCGCTGTCCGCCCGGCACACCACCGCCGCGCCGGCGACCAGCGCCGGGAAGACCTCCTCGATCACCACGTCGAAGCCGAGGGAGGCCACCTGGAGCCAGCGGTCCGCGGAGGTCAGCGCCAGGCGCTCGGTGACCGCGGCCGCGAACCGCCCCAGCGAGCCGCGCTCGACCACCGTTCCCTTGGGCCGGCCGGTGGAGCCGGACGTGAACAGGACGTACGCGACGTCGTGTTCGTCGGGACCGTCGGCGTCGGCGCGCCGTGTCCACCCGGTGTCCGCCCCGTCGGGTACGTACGCCCCGTCCGGTACGTACGCCCCGTCCGGCGCGTGCTTCCCGTCGCCGGCCCACACCACCGCCCCGACCCGCCGTACCAGGTCGTCCCGGGCCGGCCGCGGCAGGCGCTCGTCGAGCACCGTGAAGCCGGCGCCGCTCTTGAGCGCCGCGACCATGCCCAGTACCGCCCCGGCCGGGTCGCCGAAGGCCAGACCCACGATCCTGCCGGGCCCCGCGCCGCGCCGGGTGAAGGAGCCCGCCCAGGCGTCGGTGAGCCGGTCCATCGCCCGGTACGTCAGCACGCGCGCGGGGGTCACCAGCGCGGGCGCGTCCCCGTGGACCCGTACCGCCCGCTCCCAGCCGTCCAGGAAGTCCACCCGGCCGGGCACCGGCACCGGAGCCGGTGCGGCCTGCGCGCTCATCGGCCGGCCCCGCGCCCGCGCAGGAACGCCGACAACTGCGCCAGCCCCGCCCGGAAGTCCGCCTCGCCACCGCCGAAGCCCAGCCGGACCCCCTGCGGCACCCCGAAGGCCGTACCCGGCACCAGCAGGGTCCGGTGGCGTTCCAGCAGCTCCAGGCACCATCGCTCCACCGCCTCCGGAGGCGTCCCGGGCCGTTCGAGGGCGCGGATCACGGGGAGCGCGCTCACTCCGCCCTCCGGCTCCCGCCAGCGCACCAGGTCCTCGTGCTCGGCCATCCACCCGCGCAGGTGTGCCAGGTTGCGCCCGGCCTCGGCGGCCCGCGGTCCGATCAGCCGGTCCGCGCTCCGCATCGCCCGCTCGGCGACCAGCTCCACCAGCGGCGAGAGGAACAGCGTGGTCCGGTCGCGCAGCGGGAAGGCGGCCCGCAGCAGCTCCGGTTCGGCGACGGCCCAGCCGACCCGCAGCCCGGGCAGGCCGAAGGACTTCGAGAAGGTCCCGTAGGACACCGTCCGGAGCGCGGGCCCGTACAACGTGCCCGGGTCCGGCAGCACGTCCCACCGGTGCGCGATCTCGGCGGTCGCCGCGTCCCACACCAGCACCGCCCCGGCCTCCGCCACCGCCGCGGCCAGCGTCTTGAGGCCCTGCGGCGAGAGGGTCGCTCCGCTCGGGTTGTGCGGGAAGTTGACGATCACCGCGGCCGTCCCGGGCGTCACCAGGGAGCCGAGCACCTCCGGGTCGACCTCACCGTCGCGCACGGCCACCGCCGGCAGTACCGCCACCTGGCAGCCCGTCTCGCGCGGGTAGTGGCCGAGCGAGTGGTAGACGCCCTCCTGGACCACCACCCGGTCGCCGGGCCGCAGCAGGGTGCTCAGGGTGAGGGAGATGGCCTCGCTGGACCCGTGGGTGACCAGAATCCGGTCGGCGTCCCCCGCGGCGTACCGGTCGGCGATCGCCTGCCGGATGCCGGCCCCGCCCTGGGAGACGCTGTCGTCCATGACGACCGCGTCGAGGTCCTCCTGCCCGATGCCGCACATCTCGCGTATCTCGGCGAAGGTGTACGGGCGGACGCCGCTGGAGCTGATGTCGTACAGGTCGGGACGCAGGTGCCGGCGGTACCACTCCTCCAGGACCGGAGGCTCTTCCCTGGACGTCTCCCACTGCGGACGCAGACTGCTCATGGCTGTGCAACTGTCCCTTCTCTACCCTTGACGGGTTTCCCGCCACCACCGCTGCCCGGAGGCCGGGAGGGTGTCGATGGGGTCGTAGTAGTGGTACGAGCCGCTGTGGGCGTCCGGGTCCGCCGCCTCCAGCGGGGTCAGATAGCTCTTGCTCCAGTGGGAGATGCCGAGGTCCCGGTCGTAGGCATCGGTCTGGTCCACCCACCGCTTGCCGGCGAGGGGCACGTCGCACACGATGCGCGGGGTGGCGAACCCGGGGAGGTAGCCCATGATCTGGCGCTGGAGCAGCTGCGCCCGGTGCAGCGGGACACGCCAGTGCTCGGCGTTCGGGATCATGTCGCACATGTAGAAGTAGTAGGGCGTCACGGCCGCGTGGTCGGTGAGCGCGAAGCACAGGTCGAGCAGTTCGTGCGCGGTGTCGTTGATCCCGCGCATCAGCACGCCCTGGTTGCGCACGTCGCGCAGCCCGGCGGCCAGCAGGCCGCGCGCCGCGTCGGCCACCAGGGGGGTCACCTGCTGGGCGGCGTTGGCGTGGGTGTGCAGGGCGACCTGCACCCCGCGGGCCCGCGCCGTCTCGGCGATCCGGGCGATGCCCTCCAGCACGGGGCCGGACGCCCAGTACTGCGGCAGCCCGATCAGCGCCTTGCTGGCCAGCCGGATGTCCCGGACGGATTCGATCTCCAGCAGCCCGGACAGGAAGCTCTCCAGCCGGGGCCAGGGCAGATTGGCCAGGTCGCCGCCGGACACCACGACATCGCGGATGCCCGGGGAGCAGCGGAGGTGGTCGAGGATCCGCTCGGCCCGGTCGACCGGCTTGAGGGTGAGCTTGTTCTTGGTCACCTGCGGGGTGGAGGTGCCGACCAGGTCCATCCGGGTGCAGTGCCCGCAGTACTGCGGGCACGTGGACAGCAGTTCGGCCAGCACCTTGGTCGGGTAGCGGTGGGTCAGTCCCTCCACCACCCACATGTCCTGCTCGTGCAGGGAGTCCCGGCTCGCCATCGGGTGCGAGGGCCACTCGGGGTGCCGGTCGGAGAACACCGGCAGCATGTAGCGGCGGACCGGGTCGTCGTAGAACGCCTTCGTGAGCTCGCCCGGCCGGGCGCCTGCCACCTGCGGGGCAATCGTGTTGATCATGTGGGGCGGCAGCAGCACCGACATCGTCGCCCGGTACAGCCGGTCCTGCTCCCAGTCCGCGTAGAACGCCTCGTCGAGGAGGTCCCCCACGACGGCCCGGAGCCCCTTGGCGTCCTTGACGCAGTGGGCGCGCTGCCATTGGAGGTCGGCCCACTCGGCTTCGGTGACCCCCCGCCAGCCCGGGAAGCGGCGCCAGTCCGGCTCGACGAGTTCGCCGCGCCGGTACTCGTACACGCCTTCCGGTGGTGTTGCTTCCACTTGGCTGCGTGCTGTGTCCACCGCGTCGCCACCCATTCCCGTCCGTTTCGGCCGTATCGATCGCCTGACGTGGACCGATCATGCAGAGCCGCGGAGTTGTACACGAGGGGGGACCGTTGTACGGGGCGCAGCCGGGGTGCGCTCCTATACAACGGGGTGTGGGTGGCGGGACTGGGCAGGGGCGAAGCGGAACAAGGCTCGGCTACCGGGGGGAACGGACGAAATCGGTCGACACGGCCGTTGTATGGCTCGATTTCCAGGATGCTCACTTGATCGATATGTCAGCGACATGTACCAATTTCCCATGTGGCCCCTTGCGGAGGTTGTACGCCGACCACGTAGACCGACGAAGGGTTGTACCGCCGCGCCCGCGAGCAGCCGACGGCCGTTCCGCGGGCTCCCCATCGCGCGCTCAACCGAGATGATCGACTTCCCAGGGGGGAATATGGCCAGGCCAGAGCGGCTACTCGATCCCACGGCCGGACCGCTGGAGGAATTCGCCCACGCCCTGCGCACCCTCAGACGCCAGGCCGGCAACCCGTCCTACCGGATCATGGCGAAACGCGCCCACTACTCCGTCGCCACGCTGTCCGAGGCGGCCCGCGGTTTGCACAGGCCATCACTGAAAGTCACTCTCGCCTACGTCGCCGCCTGCAACGGCGACACCGCGCTCTGGACCCGGCACTGGCACCGCGTCAGCAAGGAACTGGAGGCCCGCGGAACCCCGTACGAGCCGGTAGGCCGCGTCCGCGCGGTACCGGAGCAGCCGGCCCCGGGCCGCCGCGGCGCCCCCCGCCCGGCACCGTCCCCCCGGGCGGCGCGCAACGGCGCCGACGAGGGCACGCTGTCCACACGCGAACGGGCGGAACTGCACCGGCTGCGCCGCGAGGTGGAGCGGCTGAGACAGGCCAACGAGGTGCTCAAGGCGGCCTCCGCCATCTTCGCGGCGGATCTCCGCCCGGACCTCCGTCCCGACTCCCGCCCCGCCTCCCGTCCCGACCCCTGCTCGGACCCCCGTTCGAATCTCCGCACAACTCGGTAGGTCGTGTACAACTCCCCCGCTCGTCAAGATCGGTTTGCGTAACCGGACGACTCGATCGACCTTTGGGGACTGACCATGCGTGTGCTCGGAGTCAACGGCTGGCCCGGCGCCAGCCACGACGGCGCTGCCTGCCTCGTCGTGGACGGCGAAGTGATCGCCATGGCCGAGGAGGAGCGCTTCACCCGCAACAAGCACGCCTACGGCGAGGCGCCCCTCAACGCCGTCGCGTACTGCCTCGCCGAAGGGGGTCTCACCCTGGACGACGTGGACGTCGTCGCCCACGGCTGGGACCTCCCCAAACTCTTCGCCGACCGCGGCCTGGACTGGTTCGCCGGCGATGCCGACGCCCTCGAACACCTGCTGCCCAAGGGGCTGTTCCCGCGCACCCGCGACCCCCGGCTGACCTTCGTCAACCACCATCTGGCCCACGCGGCCAGCGCCTACCACCTCTCCGGCCGCGACCGCGGCGCGATCCTCGTCCTGGACGGCCAGGGAGAGGACGCGAGCACCACCCTCGCCATCGGAATCGACGGCGAGATCAAGACAATGCGCGCCCACCCTCCCGGCTGGTCGCTCGGCTACTTCTACGCCGCCGTCTGCGAGTACGCCGGTCTCGGCGCCGACGCCGCCGGAAAGATGATGGGCCTCGCCTCCTACGGCCGCCCCCAGGACCTCACCTTCGGCGGCGCCTTCACCTTCGCCGACGAGGACTTCACCATCGGCACCGTCCCCCCGGACCTGCGCTCCACGGGCGGCACCGACGAGGAGACCGCCACCATCCGGCACTGGCTGGAGCACCTGGAGAAGACCCTCCCCGAGGCCCCCAACCACTCCTCCCGCCGCTTCGACCCGCAGCTGGGCCGCTTCACCAAGGTCACCCACCGGGACCCCTTCGAGTACCGCGACATCGCCGCCACCGCCCAGGCCGCCCTCGAACAGGCCGTCATCGGCCTGGTCCGGGGCCTGCTCCGGGAAACCGGCGAGACCACCCTGATGATCGCGGGCGGTGTCGGCTTCAACGCCACCCTCAACGGCAAGCTGATGCGCCTGCCCGAGGTCGGCGACCTCTTCGTCCAGCCGCTCGCCGGCGACCAGGGCGTCTCCCTCGGTGCGGCGGTCCTGGTCGCGGCCCGGGAGGGCGACCGAATCCGTCCGATGGCCGGCTCGGTGGCCTGGGGTCCCCAGTGGTCTCCGGACAGCATCCGCAAGGTCCTCGACGCCTCCGGCACCGCCTACACCGAACACGAGGACATAGCCGGCGCCACTGCCGCCGTCCTGGCCCGCAGCGGCGTCGTCGGCTGGTTCCAGGGCCGGGCCGAAGGCGGACCGCGGGCGCTGGGCCACCGCAGCATGCTCGCCGTGCCCTCGCCCGAGAGCACCCGCGACCGGGTCAACGTCCGCATCAAGGACCGCGAGGCCTGGCGCCCGTTCGCCCCCAGCATGCAGGAGGAGGCGGCCCCCGCCCTCATCGGCACCGACACCCCGCTCCCGTACATGATCGTCACCACTCCGGTCACGGAGGCGGGCGCCGAGGCCATGCCGGCCGTCGTGCACAGCGACCGCACCACCCGCCCGCAGACCGTCTCCCGCGAGACCGATCCGCTCTACCACCGCCTGATCGGCGAGGTCGGCCGGCACACCGGCACCGCCGTGGTGCTCAACACCTCCTTCAACGGCCGCGACGAACCCGTCGTGTGCAGCCCGCGCGACGCCCTCGCCACCTTCCACCGGCTGCCCATGGACGCCCTCGCCCTCGGCCCCTTCCTGATCAGCCGACCCGCCGGCGCACTCGGTGAGGCGGGCCTCGCGTGAGCGCCCCCACCCGGCCCACAGCGCCCTCCACGAACGGGCGCACACCGCCCACCACGGACGGGGCCACAGCGCCCTCCACGGACGGGGCCGCCCCGGCCGCCCTGGACGACGTACGCGCCCACCTCGCCGACTGGCTCGCCGAAGCCGTCCTGGAAGCCGCCCCGGACCTCGCCGCGCCGCTGCGCGACCTCGGCGTCGACTCGCTCGACCTCATCCGCGCCGCCCGCCGCATCGAGACCGCCTACGGCGTCCGCGTCCAGCTGCGCGAACTCTTCGCCGAGGACATGACCGCGGAGCACATCGCCCGCCTGGTCACCGAGCGGGCCGGTCGGCGCCGTACCGGCGCCGACCCCCTCGCGGTGCCCGGGGCGGCACACGGCCCGGTGGTCCTCACCCCCTCCCAGGAACAGGGCTGGGAGGAACAGACCGGCAGCCGCGCCCACTGGAACCAGTCGCTCCTCTTCACCACCCGCCCCGACCTCGACCCCGGGGTGCTCGCCGAGGCCGTCCGGCGCCTGGTCGCCGGCCACGCCTCCCTGCGCCTCACCGTCGAGGCCCGGCCCGCCAAGCGCCCCCGGCAGACGGTCGCCGCCCTCACCGCGGACACTCCGCTCGACGCCGTCCTCGACACCGTCGACACCCGTGAACTCGACGACTGCGACCTCTCCGAGGCCGTCACCCTGCGCTGCGCGCTCGAACAGCGCTCCCTCGACCCGGAGGCGGGCCGCGTCGCCCGGTTCGTCTGGTTCGACGCCGGCCCGGCCCGCCCGGGCCGGCTTCTGATCACCGTCCACCAACTCGCCTTCGACATGGTCTCCTGGTCCATCCTGATCGACGACCTGGAGCGGCTCTACGCCTCACTGGCCGCCGGGGACGACGGCGACGACGTCCGCTGCACCGAGGGCACCGGCTACCCGGAGTGGGCCCAGGCCCTCGCCGCGCACGCCCGCACCCCCGAGGCCGAGGCGGAGAGCGCGTGGTGGACCGAGGTGGCCCGCACCCCCGGCCAGGTCCCGCTCGACCGCGGCCCCGGTGGCGGCGGTGACGGCGGCGGCCACCTCGACCCGCGGGCCGCGAACACCGCCGCCACCGCCTCGACCCACGTCGCACAGTTCGGTCCCGAGTTCACCGGGCGACTGCTCGAAGCGGCCCGCGCACACCGCTGCCACCCCGGCGAACTGCTGCTGCACGCCCTCGGCGAGGCGCTCGGCGCCTGGCAGGGCCTGGACGCGGTCCGGGTGGACGTCCTGCGGCACGGCCGCGAGGAGACCGTCGGCGACACCGATCTGGCCCGCACCACCGGCTGGTTCACCACCACCGTCCCGGTCCGCCTCGACCTCGCCCCCGGCACCCCCGCCGAACGCCTCGCCCGCACCGTCGGCCACCTCGCCGCCCTGCCCGGCGGAGGAGTGGGACACGGGGCGCTCAGCCGACACGGCAGGCCCCGGATCTCCGCGGCCCTGCGCGGCGCCCCGCCCAGCGACGTCTCCTTCGACTTCGAGGGCGACGACGCCGACGGGCTCCCGCTCGGCACCCTGCTGCTCGACATCGCCGACGAACCGGTCGGCGAGATCACCGGGCCGGACTGGGTGCGCCCGCACCTCATCGAGGTGATCGCCACCACCGACGACGGGGTGCTCCGCGTCGAATGGTGGTACTCCACCGCCCTGCACGACCAGGACACCATCGCCCGGCTCGCCGCCCGCCACCGCGACGCGCTCGCCGCACTCGTCCACCCCGCCGGCTGACCCACGTACAGAATTCGCGAAGGCACCCCTCATGCCCCTCCTGCCCAGTGTGGTCGACCCCTTCTTCGCGATCGCCCGCGCGGACCCGGACCGGCCGGCGATCCTCGACAACGGCTTCACCGTCGGCTACGGCCAACTCGCCCGCTGGGCCGGTGCGGTGGCCGACCTGGTCGCGACCCGCTCCCCCGGCCCGCAACCACCCGTCGGGATCATCACCCACCACTCCGCCCGGGACGTCGGCGCCGTCCTCGGCGTGCTCGCGGCCGGCCGCGGCTACGTGCCGGTCACCGAAACCCCCGGCACCCACATGGACGACGCACTGCGGGCGCTGGGCTGCCGGGAGGCCGTCACCACCGCGGAGACCGGACGGCTCCCCGCCGTCGACCGCCTCCTGCGGCCGAACTGGGGCTCCCCCCGCGCCCCGATTCGCGAGGCCGGCGAGCCGGTACGGGCCGACGACCCGGCGTACGTCCTGTTCACCTCCGGCTCCACCGGCGCACCCAAGGCCGCCGCCGTCCCGCACGGGGCGCTGCACGCGGTGGTCCCCGAACTGCGCAGCCGCTACGGCGTCGGCCCGGACACCGTCGCGCTCAACTTCCACCGTGCCGACGGCGACACCAGCCTGGAGGAGATCCTGCCCACGCTCTGCGCGGGCGGCCTGCTGGTGATCGACGAGGACAGCGAGGCCGCCCTGGGCCGCCTGATCTCGGACGCCGAGATCACCCTCGTCAACCTGCCCGTCGACTACTGGCACACCTTCACCGGGCACCTGCTGGAGCACGGGCTGAAACTTCCCGACTCCCTCGACACCGTGGTCATCGGCGGCGAGGCCGTCCGCGCCGACATGCTCGAGCGCTGGCACCGGCTCGGCGCCGACCGGGTCCGGCTGCTCAACACCTACGGCTCCACCGAGACCGCGCTGGTCACCCACAGCGTGGTGCTCGCCGGCCCCGGGGCCGAGGGCCCCTTCCCCGAGGGCGTCCCGATCGGACGCCCGCTGCCGTCCGTGCGCCAGGCCGTCGTCCCCCGTGAGGAGGAGCCCGGCGGGCCCGGGGAGCTCTACCTGGCGGGCCCGCAGCTGGCCACCGGCTACCTCGACGACCCGGAGCGCACCGCCGCCCGGTTCGTGGAGGCCGATCTCGGCGACGGCCCCGCCCGCTGGTACCGCACCGGCGACCTGGTGCACGAGAGCAGCGACGGCATGCTCGTCTTCCACGGCCGCGCCGACCACCAGGTGAAGATCCGCGGCCATCGCGTGGACCTGCTGGACGTCGAGCACCAGATCGGCCGCCTGCCCGGCGTCCGCGCCGTCGCCGCGGCCGAGCACGCCAAGGGCGACCACAACACGCTCGTCGCCTTCGTCGTGTTCGCCCCGGACGCCGGGTCCGGCGTGCGGGCGCTGCGCGACGAACTCCGCGCCACCGTCCCCGCGTTCCTGGTGCCCGACCGCATCGTCGCGGTGCCCGCGCTCGCGCACACCCGCACCGGCAAGGTCGACCGCGCCGCCACCCGGGACCTGTTCCTCTGACCCGGGTCCCCCGACCCCGCTCGTGAGCCAGGTCCCCCGACGCCCCTCGCCGACCCGCTGCCCCGACCCGCTCGCTGATCCGGCCCGACCCAGGAGCACCCTGTGGCCAACAGACTGTTCGACGCCTCGGTGTCCCCCGAGGCCGTACCGGAAACCGACAGCCGGGGGCCCTGGGCCTACCTGTGGTGGCTCGTGCGCATCCGGCCCGGGCCCCTGCTCCTCAGCGCCCTCCTCGGCACGGCCTGGATGGTCCCGCTCGCCCTGCTGCCGCTGGTCATCGGCCGGGCCATCGACCTCGGCGGGCGGGCCGACGACCCGGGCGCCCTCTACCTGTGGGCCTTGGCCGCGCTCGGCCTCGGCATCCTCCAGGCGGTGGCCGGCGCCGGTCTCATCCAGGCCGCCGTCGGCGCCGAGACGCACGCCGTGTCGCACACCCACCGGGTGCTGATGCGCCAAGTCACCCGGCTCGGCGCCACCCTGCGCAGCAAGGCCCGCTCCGGTGACGTGGCCGCCTCCGCCGCCGCCGACGTGGAGAGCATCGGCAACGCCTTCGAGGTCGTCGGCCGGTCCGTCGGCGCGGTGGTCGCCGCCGTCCTCGTCGCCGTCGCGCTCACCGCCACCTCACCCGTCCTCGGCCTCGCCGTCCTCATCGGCGTACCCGCCGCCGTCCTCGGCATCGGACCGCTGCTGCGCCCGCTCCAGGAACGCGACGAGGAGCAGCGCGAACAGATGGGCATCGCCACCTCCCAGGCCGGCGACATCGTGGCCGGCCTGCGCATCCTGCGCGGCATCGGCGGCGAGGCCCGCTTCGCGGAACGCTTCCGCGCCACCAGCCAACAGGTCCGCCGGGCCGGCGAGTCGGCCGGCCGGATGGAGGCCTGGCTCCAGGCCGCCGGGGTGTTCCTACCCGGCCTGGTCACGGTCGGCATCGCCTGGCTGGGCGCCCGCCTCGCCCTGAACGGCACCATCACCCCCGGCGAACTCGTGGCCTTCTACGGGGCCTCCGCCTTCCTCACCCTGCCCGTCAGCACCGCCACCGAGGCCGCCGAGACCCTCAGCCTCGCCAAGGTCGCGGCCGGCCGCGTCTGCACCCTGCTGCGCATCACCCCGCAGCCCGAGCAGCCCGCCGACCCCCGGCCGCTGCCCGACGGCCCCCTCTCCCTCACCGACCAGGACACCGGCATCACCGCCGAGGCGGGCCTGCTCACCGTCATCGCCGCCCCCGCGGGCCGGGCCGGGGACCTCGCCGACCGGCTGACCCGCCACGGCGAGCAGCCGCAGACCGCCGCCGTCCTGCTCGGCGGGGTCCCCCTCGACCGCGTCGACCTCGCCGAACTGCGGGCCCGCGTCATGCGCTCCGGCCCCGCCGACACCCTCTTCAGCGGCACCGTACGGGAGGAGCTCACCGCGGGCCTCGCCCGCTCGCACGCAGCCCAGGCCGACGCCCTGTTCGCCGCCGACGCCGCCGACGTGGTCGAGGGACTGCCCCGCGGCCTGGACGAGTACCTCGGCGAGGGCGGCCGCGCCCTGTCCGGGGGCCAGCGCCAGCGCCTGGTGCTCGCCCGCGCCCTGCTCGCAGCCCCCGACGTACTGGTCCTGGAGGACCCGACGGCCTCCGTCGACGCGCAGACCGAGTCCCGCGTGGTCCGGCGGGTGGCCGCACTGCGGTCCGGGCGGACCACCGTGGTGTTCAGCGACAGCCCGCTGTGGCTGGGCGCCGCCGACCGGGTCCACCGGCTCGACCAGGACGGCCGCCCCGTCCCCACGCAAGGAGCGCGCTCATGACGGGCACCGCGACCACCACGGCCCCCTCCCCGGCCCCGGCCGACGGCGCCGGGCCCGCGCCGGGCCGGCTGCCGCTGGCCGACCGGGCCGACGTACGGGCCTGGGTACGGGACTTCGTACGCGGCAACGCGGGCCGGCTCGCCCTCACCCTGCTGCTCTTCGGTACCGCCCTGGTGGCAAGCCTGACCGGGCCCCGGCTCCTCGGCCACCTCGTGGAGTCGGTCGCGGCGGGCACCAGCACCGCCCGCGTCGACGTCCTCGCCCTGGCCTTCGTCGCCATCCTCGTCGTCCACGCCCTGCTGGCCCGCGCCGCCAAGGTGCAGGCCACCCTGCTCGGCGAACGCGTCCTCGCCCGCACCCGCGAAGGGTTCGTCCGCAGCGTCCTCGGACTGCCGCTCGCCGAGGTGGAGGCCGTCGGCACCGGTGACCTGCTCAGCCGCGCCACCACCGACGCCGACCGCCTCAGCGAGTCCATCCGCCAAGCCGTCCCGCGGATCGCCCTGGCTGCCGTCACCCTGGTCTTCACCTTCGCCGCCATCCTGCTCACCTCTCCCCTGCTGGGCCTGGGCCTGCTCGCCGGCGTGCCCTTCGCCGCCCTCTCCACCCGGTGGTACCGCCCGCGTGCGACCGCCGCGTACGAGCGGCTGCTCGCGCAGGAGGCCGACGTCCTCGCCGTCACCCACGAAACCACCCGGGGCGCCGCCACCGTGGAGTCCCTCGGCCTCGGGCCCCGCCAGATCCGCCGGCACGGCGCCGCCGTCGACGCGGTGGTCCGCACCCGGCAGCGCACCACCTGGCTGCAGACGATCTGGTTCCCCAGCCTGGACCTCGCCACCATGGTGCCGATGGCGCTCACCCTGCTGATCGGCGGACTCGCCTACCAGCGCGGCGCCGTGGGCCTCGGCGCACTCACCGCCGTGGTGCTCTACGTCCAGGCCCTCGGCGAGCCCCTCAACGACCTGCTGACCTGGACCGACGAACTCCAGATCGGCAACGCGGCCCTGCGCCGCATCCTCGGTGTCGAACGGCTCCCGCGCGAGGAGCCCAAGCCCGCCGCCCCCACCCGCGGGCACGGCATCCGCCTCGACGGTGTCGGCTTCGGCTACGGCCCGGGCCGCGAGGTGCTGAGCGGCATCGACCTCGAACTCGCCCCGGCCGAACGCCTCGCCGTGGTCGGCGCCTCCGGAGCCGGCAAGTCCACCCTCGGCAAGCTGCTCGCCGGCGTGCACCACCCCACCCGCGGCACCGTACGGATCGGCGGCGCCGACCTCGGCGACCTGCCGGTCGGCCAACTGCGCCGCGAGGTGGTCCTGGTGACCCAGGAGCAGCACGTCTTCAGCGGCACCCTGCGGGACAACCTCATGCTCGCCGGCGAGGAGGACAGCGCGGACGAGGAGTTGTGGGCCGCGCTGGAGACCGTACTGCTCGGGGACTGGGCGCGCTCGCTGCCCGACGGCCTGGACAGCGGGATCGGGGCCGGCGCGGCCGCGGTGTCCCCGTCCGCCGCCCAGCAACTGGCCCTCGCCCGGCTGCTGCTGTCCGACCCGCACACCCTCGTCCTGGACGAGGCCACCGCCCTGCTCGACTCCTCCGCCTCCCGGCAGGTCGAGCGCTCGCTGGCTGCCCTGATCGAGGGGCGCACGGTCGTCTCCATCGTGCACCGGCTGGACTCGGTGCAGGAGGCGGACAGGATCGCGGTGATGGACGCAGGCCGCATCGTGGAGCTCGGCAGCCACCCCGAACTCCTGGCGGCCGACGGAGCGTACGCCTCCCTGTGGCGTTCGTGGAACGCGGTCCGCTGACCACCGGGCGGGGCAGAGAATCCACAGCCGGCCGCGACGGCGCCCGCCCCGCTGCCGCGGTGGGGCAGCGGAGGACCTCTGGTCAACGAGCTGCTTCCGGCGGACGGCGAAATCCGGTACCTGGACATCTCGTAACGGTCGCAGACACTCAGGAGGGGTCGGCCCGTCCGCGCCGCCACGAGCCCCCCCCCAGCTCAACACGTTGAAGCAGAGGTCGTCCCCGGGCGGCCGGGACGGACCGGTCAGGCGTGTTGACCGGGAGGACGTCCGGGGAGAGGGCGCCCGCGTGGGCCGCGGCGCTCGTCGTGCGGCGGCGGTGGTGGCGGCGGCACAGGACCTCGTAGCCGATCTCCCCCGCCGGGCGGTTCACGTCGCCGACCACGACCTGCGCGCCCTCGACCACCATCTCGCCGCCCACGGTACGGGCGTTGTGCGTGGCTCGGGCCCCGCACCAGCACAGGGCCTCGACCTGGAGCTGCTCCAGCCGGTCCGCCAGCTCGATCAGGCGCTGGGAGCCGGGGAAGAGCCTCGTACGGAAGTCCGTGGTGATGCCGAAGGCGAAGACGTCCAGGCCGAGGTCGTCCACGATCCGGGCCAGTTGGTCGATCTGCTCCGGGGCCAGGAACTGCGCCTCGTCCACGATCACGTAGTCCGCCCTGCCGCCCTTGGACAGCTGGGCGACGAGGTACGCGTACAGGTCCATGTCCTCCGGCGCCTCCACCGCCTCCGTCACCAGGCCCAGGCGGGAGGAGAGCTTGCCCTCGCCCGCACGGTCGTCACGGGTGAAGATCACTCCCTGCAGTCCCCGCGCGTCGCGGTTGTGGGCGATCTGGAGAGCCAGAGTCTTCTTTCTTGACCATCCACCAACTCGCGCTAGGGTCATCCCATGACACTGCGCGTCCTGGGTTCCTTGCGGCTCTCCGTCGACACCGACGATTCCACGGCGATACCCCGCCAGAAGGAGCACGTACAGCACTGGGTGGAGGCGCCGGGGCGGGATGCTCGAATCGTCGCCTGGGCTACGGACACCGACGTGTCCGGCGGACTCCACCCCTTCAAGCGCCCCGACCTCGGCAAGTGGTTCGACGATGAGCACAAGGGCCTCTGGGACGCGCTCTGCGTCATGAAGATCGACCGGCTGAGTCGCCGGGTCGCCCACTTCAGCGAGATCGTCCAGTGGTGCCAGGAGAACGGCAAGATCATCGTGTCGACCCAAGAGGGGATCGACATGTCCACCCCCATGGGCAAGATGTTCGCCCAGATCCTCGCCGTCTTCGCCGAGGGAGAGTTGGACACGATCCGGTCCCGGGCACTCGACGCCGTACAGACCCGGCTCGCCTCCGGCATGTGGGTGGCCGGCCTCCCGCCCTTCGGCTACGAGATCGTCCAGGTGGGCAAGGGCAAGGGGAAGCGACTCGAAGCGCTCCCCCACTACATGGAGCTCGCCCAAGAGATCGCGAAGAAGATCCTGGACGGCGAGAGCCTGCGCTCCATCTCTAAGGACCTCGCCACCCGGGGCGAGCCCACGTGGCTCTCGCGGATCCAGCCCAACAGCAAGCGGGCGCAGGAGAGCCAATGGTCGAACTCCTCGATCCGGGGCATGATGCTCAACCCCAAGATCGCCGGGCTCTACACCTACAAGGGTGAGATCGTCGAGGACGATGCCGGCAATCCGCGCGTGATCGCGGACACTCCCCTTCTTGACCTCGCCACATGGAACAAGGTGGTCCTGAAACTGGCGGACAACCGCGCCTTCGGGCCTAAGGTCACCAAGAGCCAGGCCATGCTGGTCGGAGTGGCCACGTGCGGCTCCTGTGGCGGTCCGCTGACGAAGGCCGTCTTCACCAATCGCAAGCCCGCCAAGGGGGACCGTCCGGCGAAGGAGTGGCACTACTCCCGGTACAAGTGCAGCCGGCACAAGGTCCAGGGCACCTGCGAGAGCGCCGCGGCCGTGGACTCGGCGGAACTTGAAGGCGAACTGACCAAGGTCTTCCTGGAGCACATGGGGCACCTCCCCGAGGCGCGGGAGGTGGCAGCCGACCTGCACGACCCGTCCAGCGACATCACGGCCACCCAGGCACGCCTGGACCGACTGAAGGCCGACTTCGGGGCGGGCAAGTACGACGCCCCGGAGAAGGAAGAGGTCTACTGGTCGCTGCTGAACTCGCAGTCCGCGAAGCTGTCGCGGCTTCGCACCCAGCTCGCGGAGTACGAGGAGCAGCGCGGGAAGTTCGCCCTGACCGGCCGCACCTTCGCGGACATCTGGAACTCGCGGGACGACGAAGGCAAGCAGCTCTTCCTCCGAGAACACCGGGTGGCCGTCAAGGTCTACCGCGATCCGATCCCCGGCAAGGCGTTCGGGTTCATGGTTCAGCTAGGCGACGTCCGGCGGATGGCCAAGGCCGTGCACGTCGAGCTGACCGACGATGTCGCCCACGGGGTCGTCACCCACAATCTGCCGACGCAGCAGCACGTGGCGAGCCAGCAACTGGATGAGCGGCAGCTCCAGATCGGGCTGGACGTCATCGATGCCATCGAAGCATCGCTGCGACTCGCCGGGGAGTCGCCGGCGTAGAGAAGCGTGGCGCACGAACGAACAGCAGCCCCCGCGAGTGCGGGGGCTGCTGTTCGTTTTCGAGTGGCGGCGACAGACCACGGCTAGGCTCCGGCTGGGTGGCTGTCCTCCCGCTCCAGCCGCAGACGGTTGATCTCACGGTTGAGGTACCGGCGCGCCCTGCTCAGATCACGCATTGCGTCCCCGGTCCCTTGGCCTTTCGAAGCGACGTACTTCACGACGGTGTTGCGACGGCAGTCGGTCTCCTCGATCACTTCAAACCCGCTCGGCCGCCACGGCGATCCACCGGTGGGATGCGTAGCCCTTGGGGCGTCGGGTCCGTCGGGCGTAGCCCACGAGGAAGAGTCGAGTCCTACATCACCCTCCAGCCGCGCAAGCACTCGCTCTCGGGGCGCCCGTCCCTTCTGTCCCCGGGCATGGAAGGTGAGACGTGAGGCGAGCAGGTCGGTGCAGGGCTTTGCGACGGTGGGTCTGATGGCAGTACCGCGGGAGGGGGACGTCAAACTTTCTCCTTCGGCAGGGGCATGGAGGCGTCGGGCAAGCGGCTGGCGGACCGCGAGACACCAGGTGGAACAGGGGAGGACTTTCGGTAGGCAGAGCCAGCGGCCAACTGGCTCCGCGGGCGCCGTAGGAGCGGGGAACCGAGTGGGAGACCCCCCGGGGAGGGCACCGAGGCAGAGGAAGCCGCGCGGCACCACCCGAGGGGTGCTACTACAAGGCCGCAGCGGGGATCGGGGCGAACGGAGACCCCGAGGGCGACGGCGACGGCAACGAGGTCGTCGACGTCGCAGCGGTGCCGGACGCATTCGATGCGGAACAGCGTCGTGTTCGACTTGGGGCGGCCGAGCACGGTGACACGGCCAGCGAGCTCGCGCTGGGCGAAGCCGCGAGCGGTACGCGTGCGCTCGATGGCGCCGACAGTCCGTATTCGCGCAGGAGCGGATTCCGTGGGGTGTTTGGGCATGCGTCTGTTGTAACTCTGAATCCCCGGTTTGGGTGACCGGGGATCGTGGGGTATAAAGCCCGGCTGTCGCCTTTCGCGCAGGACTGAATAGGAGTCCAACACTTTGCAGAGGAGGTTGCCAGTCGACAGCTTCTAGGCAATTTCGGACATCCGGCACCATGCACCCAGACGGGTCGACTGGATGGGCTGCCATGCGCCTGACGTGGGAAGCGGCGGAAACATAGACGGCGCTAGAGCCAGAGGTCAAGGCCTTCGCGGTGCGATCTTTCCCGCTCCGCATTCGACACCGGCTTTTTGGTCAACCGGGGATCCGGCCCTACCGTTATGACATTCCCCGTGCACCATTTCGACTGGTGCTGCTTCGTAACCGGAATCGCTGGACTTGCCCGAATCTAGTGTGGCTATGTTGGTCACGGCCCGGTTCGGGAATTGATGGCCCGATGCAAATGCACTGCGGACCTCCAAGCCCCCACCGACCTGCCGCTCCCTGCTGGACGATCGAGAGGAACATCTGTGCCCCACCGCACGGCCCAAGTGGCCGTCCGCGCCCCCCTGCCGGTCCGCAGGACCCCGTCCGCCTACAGCACGAAGGCGGGGCGATAAGCATGGCGCGCATCCGCACCATCAAGCCGGAGGCGTTCATCTCGGAGTCGCTCGCTGCGGTCACCATCGCCGCCGAGCGGACCTTCTTCGGCCTGCTCACCCAGGCCGACGACCACGGGCGCTTCCGCGACCAGGCCGCCGTCATCGCAGGCGCCTTGTGGTCCCTGCGACCCGAGCACGGCGCGCTGGAGGTCGAGGACGACCTCAACCAGCTCGACATGGCAGGGCTCGTCTGCCGGTACGAGGGCACCGATGGCAAGCGGTACCTGCACATCGTCACCTTCTCCAAGCACCAGAAGGTGAACCGGCCCAGCGGTGTCCGCCACCCGGCGTGCCCGCACCACGACGGCGGCCAGGCCCCGGCGGTTTCACTGCCGGCACACGGAGGGCTCCGTGAGGACGCCGTGCGGGCTCACGCACCCCTCGCCGAGCCCTCGCCGCAACGGTGCGAGCCCTCACCGAGTCACGTATCCGCAGGTCAGACCGGGTTCAGTGATCCCTCCGGGAGCATGCGGGGAGGAGTCCTGGAGGCTGCCGTGAGTCCTCATGGTCCGGATCTAGGTGTATTGATCACGAGCGTTGTTGACACTCGGCAGGTCTTGAACATGACGAAGACCTCCGGTGTGGTGGGAGCTGTCTAGGAACTCACCACACGGA